>CAYSQZ010000071.1:0-20494 GCA_964433035.1 uncultured Pirellulaceae bacterium
CTTCGGGGCCCATCGTAAAATTGTCGCCAATGGGCAGCACGGCCACATCAACGCCGCCGATATCGCCGATCAGCTTCATGTCATACGTTAGCGCCGTGTCGCCAGCGAAATAGATGCGCTTACCGTCTTTCAACATCAGTAGAATTCCCGCAGGGTTGCCACCGTTACTGCCATCAGGCAGCGCGCTGCCATGATGCGCGATCGTGAGCTTGACGCGACCAAAGGGGAAGTCGAACCCTCCGCCAATATGTAATGGATGGGCCTTCCCGACTCCGTTTTTTCCAAGCCACTCGTAAATTTCGTAGTTTGAAATTGTGGTTGCGCCGGTACGCTTAGCGATGCCAATGGCGTCTGCAATATGATCGCCGTGTCCATGCGTAATCAGCACATAGTCCGCCTCAACGTCATCGGCCGTTAACCTGGCAGCCGGATTATTGGGCGCTAGAAATGGATCGATGATCAGATTCGTTTCATCCACATTCACGCCGAACGTTGCATGACCATAAAAAGTGATTGTCGTCGCCATTGAGGTTCCTTGTTTCTTACACTGAGCTTGCTTGGTAGCCGGTGGAATTTATTTGGGACCAGTATTGAACGCTACTGGGTAGAGCCAGTGCAACCCGTCGCCATTGAGTAATCCCGTGGAATCATTTGACTCTGCCGTCGTCGCGCTGGGCTAAAAGGCCAAGTGTGCCTGGTTCAATGGTGTTGGTCATGGACCGAACTGAACCATCGCCCATTACGAATTGACAGATTCCGGGGTGCCAGCTTCCAAACTGAGAGTTAAATTCCGAGTTTTCGTCGGCAAGTGGAAACTCTGGACCAGCAGCACGCGATATCGCCCACGGGTGGTCACCGTTGTAAATCGAACCGTCACCTGTTCGAGCAGAAAGATTGCCTGCGGTATTGCTTCCAAAGGTTCCGGGAACCACATGTTTCTCTCCCAGAAAGATTGTATTGCTCAACCCGTCGAATATCCCGCCAAACGATGTCTGCGATTTCCAACTCTCCAGAATCTGGGGAGAGGCAGTTCCTTCATACTCCCATTGGGCGAGAATGCATGAGCCGTTACCGCCGTCACCACTCCAGTCAGCGGCAACGGATGTCCCCACGCAGCAAGCGTAGTCACCCAGTGCCCCTTCGTAATGCTGGCGGCTACCGGCAAATGGCCGATCCGGTCGATCGCCACTTGTGCTCAGCCCCGCACTTCCTGCAGAGCGGCGACTGGGGCAAAAGAAAATCGTCACCGAGTTTGCGCGCAGGATATCGCCTTCGGCGACCGTATCGCCTTGATCGTAATACCAACGGTTCACATCCCATTGGTCAAAGAAATTCTGGCTTTCGATGAACGGCAGTATATGTACTGCCCACGAGACTCCGCCTGAACGATTCAAGCGACTGGGGGGAATCGAGCGGTGAGCTGATTCATAGGAATGAACGGCAAGCCCAATTTGTCTGAGGTGATTTGCGCAGGCGATTCTCCGTGCCGCTTCACGTACGTTCTGGACCGCGGGTAACAGTAATCCTATCAGGATACCGATGATCGCTATAACTACCAGCAATTCAACCAGCGTAAAAGCATGTTTGGGCAATAATGAACGTGTCATAATATTGTTGCCATAAGGTTCAGCGACAGAGAGCTTCAGCATACATTCTTCTCTCAATTATATCCAACGAACGTTGAAAGTAATTTGGAGTTTGCTCGGCTCTCGCGATCTGTTTCAAAGTCTATCCACTTCGCACCTATACAATATCTGGGCTAGTTGGGTCGTTGGGGGCGCAAAAGTTAGCATTTCGCTTATCGATATTTGGATTACCAAGCTGTTTATGCGATAGTATTGTGTGAGACATACCGTATCTACCTAAGACTAGTTTGGTGGTGGTAATCGGTCCTCGCCAAGCGTCGCCTCTTTTGTTTTCGAATTCACTAAACTGATTATCTCTGGAGTAAGAGTTTTATGATCACAAGTTTTGCCAAGAATCAGATCAGGGGTAATTGCATTTTCACGATTTTAGTGTTGACTTTCGCCTGGGTCGGCAGCACGCATGCACAGACATTTACTGTGCGAACGAGTTTGCTTACCAATACCGATTTCAACAGTGGCGTCCCTATGGGCATCGTAGATATGAATGGCGATGGTTTGGATGACATCGTTCGATTAGATCTTGCCCGTAATTTATCTATTGAGTATCAGGGTGCCCCCAACTCAGCGTTTAGCAATTTCTTTTATGGCAACCTCGGCCCGGGATCGGAGTGGAGTTTGTGCGTTGGTGATGTCGATCGCAATGGCTTCAACGACGTGATTGCTGGAGGGGCTTACAATAATATCAAACTATTGAAAGCCACTGCCAACGGAGCCAATTACACCCAATCCAATCTGCCCAATTCCAATATTTTTTTACAGGGTTCCAATCTTGTCGACATCAACAACGATGGTTCGCTAGATGTTTTTGGTTGCCACGACGATGAGGAAAGTCGCAACTACCGTAATCTTGGTGATGGCAATTTTGTCTTTGACAATAGTTTGATTGACACTTTTTTGCCATCAGGTCAGTCGGGTGAAGATAATGCGGGTAACTATGCGAGCATTTGGACCGACTATGACAACGATGGTGACTTGGATATGTACCTCTCCAAGTGCAGGCTTGGAACTACGAGTTTCGCTGATCCACGTAGGATCAATTTGCTTTATCAAAATGATGGAAGCAACAATTTTACCGACGTAGGTGCTGCTGCAGGCTTGCGATTCGGTAATCAAACTTGGGCCACTGATTTCGCCGATTTTGACAATGACGGAGATCTGGATTGCTTTATTATGAACCACTACACCAGCAGCATTGTGATGGAGAACAATGGTGACGGAACGTTTACTGATGTAACGGCTACCAGTGGATTGACTGCTTTTGATCTGAATCTTTTTGGCATTCAGACGATTTTCCGCGATTTCGATAATGATGGATTTGTTGATCTACTGCTTGCTGGTTCTCAGCAACGTTTGTTTAAAAACAATGGCGATAGTACCTTTACTCGTTTGCCAAATCCCTTTACATCCAATCCGATGGAATCTTGTGCCGTTGGTGACCTGAATTCAGATGGCTATTTGGATATTTACGCGGGATATGCCATGATCTTCAACAGTCCTTCCAATATTGATGATGTTTTGTTCATGAACGACGGAGGTAGCAACAATTTCTTTTCTGTTTTGCTGGAAGGAACAGACAGTAACATCAATGGGGTTGGTGCCAGAGTAGAATTGTATGGTTCTTGGGGAATCCAGATTCGAGAAGTTCGCGCTGGCGAATCCTATGGCATCATGAATAGTTTTCGCCAACACTTTGGAATCGGTTCTGCAACAGCGATCGAAAGACTGGTCGTGAGGTGGCCTTCAGGAACCGTTGATGAATTATTGAATCCGGACATCAATGCTCAAATCACTTTGTCTGAAGGAAGTAGCCCAGTGATTCTGCTGGGTGATTGCAACTTGGATGGTAGCGTGGATTTTTTCGACATTAGTCCGTTTATCGATGTTTTGATGGCCCAAGATTTTCTCTCCCAAGCGGATTGCAATCTTGACGGTGATGTGAACTTTTTCGACATCGCACCATTTGTTGACATTCTTGGTGGCAACTAAAACCGAGACCGGTACTCAGTAGCCTGATTGCCGGCAAGGACGATACCGCAGTCTTAAGCGAAAGCTGCGAAAGCTGGGCTTGCGTCTCCCGTTTGGGCGGACGGATTAAGGCCGAAGTGAGGTGAATCCTCTCTCGCCATCCGTCCTGTCCAAGAGTGTCATATCTGATCCGGGAAATGAATGAATGTATGCCGCCGTGACGGGCGGCTAGACGCGAAACCCTTCTCCGCCACTCTTCTCCTTTAGCCACGACACCTTAAAGCGCCCCTTTGTTTGGTTATGGCTAGAGAGTTCGATTGTGCCCGAACAAACAATCTGGCGGAAACAGAGGATTGTGCTGCGAAAATTGGTTTGTCAGTTTGGCTTAGTTTATAGAATAGCTATGCGCTTTAGGGTCGCAGGGGTTATATTTTTCACCCCAGCGCAGGGATATCGGTTCCAACGAATGTTTATAACCCAACTTACCCGGTATCTGCTTGCTCACTGTTATATAGCTGACTTTAATAAAGACTTGAACAACAAACACCCCGGAACCGACTGATGATGTTAGAGACATCATTGGCTGCTAACTTGGAGACCTACATCTATGCCGTCGTTCTTGATTCAACGAGTTTGCTTTGCCGCCGCGATCGTTTTAGCTTTAACGATTTCAGTGGTTCATGCCCAGTCGCTTGCTGAGAAACCGATTGAGAAGTTCAGTCAAGTCGACAAATTTCGACAGCTCGAAGAAATACTGCCAACGCCAAACGAAAATCGAGCCGCCTCAGGCGCTCCCGGCCATCGTTACTGGCAACAGCAAATTGACTACGTGATCGATGTTGAAATTGATGACGAGACCCAGCTTCTGACCGGATCTGAAGCAATCACTTACACCAACAAGTCGCCTGATCCGCTAAGATACGTTTGGTTGCAACTGGATCCCAATATTCGCCAGCCGCATTCCGATTCGGTCACGACTCAGACCATGAGCGAGTCTAATCAAATGTCGCTCGATGGCGTTGGCGCAATGATGCATCGGTCCAAGTGGGATGGCGGAATCAAAATTTCCCGTGTCGCTGATGCTGAGACCAAAGAAAAGCTGAAATTTACAATCGTTAAAACGATGATGCGAATCGATCTTCCCAAAGCACTTGCCAAGGACGAGTCGTTTAAGTTTGAGGTTGATTGGAAGTATCAAATCAACGATTCAAAATTGGTCGGCGGCCGAACAGGATTTGAGAGATTTGAAGAAGACGGAAACTGCATCTATGAAATGGCGCAGTGGTTCCCGCGGGCCTGTGCTTATACGGATGTCAACGGTTGGCAAAACAAACAGTTTCTTGGCCGAGGTGAATTCACACTTGACTTTGGTGATTACGAAGTGCGAATTACCGTGCCCGACGATCATGTTGTTGCATCGTGCGGTGTGCTGCAAAATCCCGAGGATGTTCTTTCCGAAGTACAGATTGAGCGTCTGGAAAAGGCGAAAGCGTCTGATCGACCCAAGTTTATCATCACTCCCGAGGAGGCTAAGGACAACGAATCCAGCACGCCTGACGGTAAGAAGACCTGGGTCTTTAAAGCCGAGAACGTTCGTGATTTTGCGTTTGCTTCGTCACGTAAGTTCGCTTGGGATGCGATGGGGGTAAAGCTCCAGGGCAAGACCGTAATGGCGATGTCATTCTTCCCCAATGAAGGTGAGCCGCTTTGGAGTAGGTACTCAACGCATGCCGTCGCCCATACGGTGGAGGCCTATTCGAAATTCACTTTTGACTACCCCTACCCTGTCGCGATTTCGGTCAATGGTCCGGTATACGGCATGGAGTATCCGATGATTTGCTTCAATGGACCGCGTCCGGAAAAAGACGGGACGTATTCCAAGAATACCAAGTACCGGTTGATCTCAGTCATTATTCACGAAGTCGGGCACAACTGGTTTCCCATGATCGTTAACAGTGACGAACGCCAATGGACGTGGATGGATGAAGGACTGAATTCTTTCGTGCAGTATTTGGCTGAACAGGAATGGGAGGAAGATTACCCGTCAAGAATTAGCGACCTTCAGGCGATTGTTCCTTACATGACCAGTCGCAATCAGGTTCCGATCATGACCAACAGTGAGTCAATCTTGCAGTTCGGTCCCAATGCGTACTCCAAGCCAGCTGTCGCGTTGAACGTGTTGCGCGAAACGGTGATGGGACGCGAGCTATTCGATTTTGCTTTTAAGGAGTATGCCAACCGATGGCGCTTCAAGCGGCCGATGCCTTCGGACTTTTTTCGTACCATGGAAGACGCTTCCAGTGTCGATCTTGACTGGTTCTGGCGTGGCTGGTTTTACACCACCGATCACGTTGATGTCGCCGTCACGGGGATCCGACAAGTTGAATTTGACACAAACAGCCCGTACATCGAGAAACCAAAGCAAAAAAAACAACGAGATGCTGCTGGCCCCTCGTTGGCAACCGAGCGAAACAGTGACTTGCCAAAACGCATTCGCAAGTTTGCTGATCTGCACGATTTCTACAACGAGTATGACGAACTCGATATCACCGAAGAGGATAAAGAGGCGTATGAAAAGTATATGGCCAAACTAAGTGACGAACAGAAAGCGACTCTCTCGAATTTGCCCAACGCTTATGTCGTTGATTTTGAGAACGTTGGCGGTTTGGTAATGCCTTTGATCTTGGAAATGGAGTTCGAAGATGGGTCAACTGAGTCACGATTTATTCCCGCCGAAATTTGGCGACGCAATAACGAGAAAGTTTCCAAGTTGGTGATTACCAGCAAACCATTGAAGCAAATTCAAATTGACCCAAGAGGACAGACGGCTGACGCTTCGGACGAGAATAACTTTTTCCCGCGTCGTATTGAATCCAGGCAGATTGAATTGTCGCCAAGCTCTCGACGTCGCGGTGGTGGAGGCGGTCAAAATCCATTGCGAAAGGCGTTGGGCTTGGATAAGAAAGATAAGGACAAAGATAGCGACAAGCAGAAAGAGAAGTCTTCAGACGAGTCGTAGAGCGGCACTTGTTCCGGCTCAGTTACTCGCTTTCACGGTTTTCTTGCGGAAATCGGCGATATCAACGCATGCATAGTCCAAGGAAGGACCAATAGCTGGCGCAAATTGTGCAATATCTTTATTTGGTTCAGTCACTACAAGTTGATTGAAGTGGTGCCCGAAGCACTGTTTGGAGCGGCGTTGCGCTGCCGGTCGTGTCAGCCGGGAGGGTCATTCCCTAAATTCCGTTGAGGTGTTTCGATTGCATTAGCCGACGGCCCTCATTGAAACTGCTTTGTGTCTCAGCAGATTTCCGAAGTTCAAGTTAGTAGACCTAGCGCAACTTCACAGGCGGAATCAACATGCGAGCAGTATTACTTGTCTTTTGTTTTTCATTGTTCGGTGTAGTAGGAGCAGATGATTGCAATGCTCAACTTTTTCGCGGACGTTTTCTCAATCCTTCGGCACCCAAGGTAGTCGCCGCGCCTCCGTTGCTGTATCAGCCACCGGGGATCGAGGGGACTTATGTTCCTCAGGATTACACAGCCAAGCCCGTTTTCCCGGTTGCCGACTACTACCCGAAGCAGTCAAAGATCTCACGGCTTCTCGATGGTCCTCTGACCCATAAGTATCGCCATCCAGCCGAGGTCGACGCGCGATACGTGGGTGGCTTCCACCAAACTCACTTTCACAATCTGGGAATACCCAGCGGAGACATTGGTATCCGCGGCAATGCTTACAAGTGGCGAACCTGGTAGCGTACGTCTGTGATCAGGACTTGTCGCAACTGAATTGTTCATTCAGTGTGCGGCCGAAGGTGATTCGCCAAAATCGACGTGGTTAGTGTAGTTGAAAAACGACGCGATGTTCTTTGGGTTTCAAGAAACCGTTACTTCGTTTTCAAATCGAAGTTAATCGTGTTACTGCCTTCTTTGACCGTGGCGGTCAACTCAGTGGCTCTGCGATCGCAGTATTTTTTGGGCAGAAGCTCTTTGCGGCCTGTATTTCGAACAGGATCCTTTATGCCCCCGGTGTCGTCACCGCCATAACTAGGTTCTTTGACGACTCTCGTTGTAACATAAACTTTATGCTCGCCGATTAATGCACCCTTCTGACCGATTACATAATTGAGCGTGTAAACTCCTTCTGAATCCGTAAGCCCAACGCTGGCTCGACCTTGAGTTGGCATGAAGGTAATGGAAGCGTAATTAATCGGTTCCCCGTCAATGGTTACCTTCCCAGTCACTGAAGCGATGTCGCTGCTCCCCCCAGTGCAACCACTCATAGCGAGCAATCCGAAGCATGCGATAAAAGAAATTAGCTGTCTTAGGTGATCCATACGACTTCCAAATTTAGTTTTCGAAGGAGACAAAGTGTGTGCGTCGGTACGCGCACTGTGTTTTGAATATCCTAATTTTTTTCGGTAGACGAGGCAAACGAGAGTCCTGAGGGCATTACGAGTAACTGAATCGCTACCTCGTTCGACTCCGGTCTGGAATGACTGACCTACCAAGCAATACAGCGTGAGCCAAACCCACGCTGTTCGCGAATCAAATAGATTGTCATGACCAGTCGCATATTTCGACGGCTGGCTAAACTTTCAATCGTTACAGTGACTCAAACACTTCGCCACCGTTTCTGGTTCCCATTGATTCGAATGTAGTTCCGTTTACGGTATCAGGAACAAATGTCACCGAACCGTCGGCTCGTCCAAAGTTCGCACCGCCAGGGTGGCTGCTTGAAAAAGGAACCCACTGCGTCCAGAAATCACCGGCGGCACTATTTAGAGTAAAGCGTGGATCGGCAGTTGTTGGACCAAGAACACCATTGAGCCAATGGGCTTGATTGACACCGCACCAAACCGAAGCAGCTCGTTCGAATCCATTTTCTAGTTGCTGCCCGTCACGCTCACCGACGATAAACGTGTTGGTTGTTCCATCCGGTATTTGCCCAAATCCAATCTCGGAATTGAAAAACAAAATCCCTGGAAACTCCGCGGTGGCTCGCTCGAAATCCGTGTTGATCGGCCCTGTCTTAACTAGTTCGAACCAGTTGAAATCTGTAACGTCCAGAAGATCTTGCTCGGTCCACTTTGGGCCCATAACACCAACGTAATTACTTTTGAAGCCTTCAGAATCAGGCCGCGCACCACCCTCATCGAGCAACGGGTCAGACGGGCATGTGTAAGTTGGTAGCGCAATCAGAGCGAAGTTTGTTCCAGAAGCTTCCCATTGAGGCGTCGCGAAATTATTTGAGACGTTACTTAACTGGTCGTGTAGAGCATTCTGTTCCATAAATGGAAGAATGATCGCACCCCAGCCGAACCCCCGAGATGTCATTGCCGTCCTCGCTTGGCTGTCGTTAGAAAACTCTCGGGCTTTTATTCCCGGCGGGAAAACCTGATGACTACTTTCGTAATTTAGCATCGCCAATGACATCTGACGCATTGTATTGCCGCAAGTAATTCGCCTGGCAGCCTCGCGTACCTGCTGTACAGCAGGTAGCAGCATCCCGATCAGAATTCCGATGATCGCGATGACCACCAGCAACTCAACCAGAGTGAAACCACTGGTATCACGCCCCTGTGCTTGTTGTCTCATTGACAGCTCCAATATTGATAAGTTTTGATTGAATTAATTTTGTTTGAAATAAAAGTAAATAGAAGTGCTTCAAATATAATATACGACACGATGCTTCTATATATCGAATTGTAACCGCTTACATATAGAAAAAAAACCCTAACATCCAGTATCTGGTTCCATTTCCCGCCAAAAGAAGATGGATATGTCTTGAAACTCACGGAAATTTTTCGAAAAACGGCAGTCAGTCAAAGATTGGCGAATAATCCAAGTTGAAATGATTCTGCGAGACACTTACCTGTGTAACGCCGAGAAACGACCTACTCAGAGGTGGTGCCGGTATCATCGCTCGCCGATGTCGCTGAATTTCGCTTGCGCGAGCAAATGTTTAAGCCGCAGGTTGGCCAATCTAAAATAAAGTCAGTCCCACCGATCCAGCCACCGCGTACGCTACAAACAGGCCGTAGAGCCCAATCAGAATATAAGCTTTCTGTTTTGTTAGCTGCCGATTGTGCCACATGATCAGTAAAGTCACCATCGTAAGCGAGCACAATAGAATCCTCAGCCCGCTGAGTCCTACCATTGGCTCGCCGTCTTGAGTGAGCAGGATCGGTTGCCAGCCGTTGAGGAACGATCCGACCAGCAGCGGGATCGAGAGGCAAACGCAGATGTCGAAGATGTTTGAGCCGAATGCGTTGGACAAGGCTCCGTCATCGTCACCCCGCATTGCCGCACCGACAGACAGGAAAGTATCGGGAACGCTCGAAGCTGCTGCGGCGAGGATTACGGCAACAAAAAAGAGCGGGACGTCCAGCGTATGGGCGGTCGATTGTGTGACTTCAACCAACCAGTAACACGCTCCGGCTGCGATGACCGTAGAGACACCAATCACGATCCAGGCGGTTTTGAAACTTAAGGGGACATCAAAAAAACCGAACAGGACGCCAGCTGTCTCGGGCGGCTGATCGTCTTCTTCGGCCCTGTTTGCTCCGAGATCGCGGATTTTTTGGATCAAGTCGCGCGATAGTTTTAGATTTTGCGAATCCGCCTGAGCAGCGATCTGATCGTTGGATTGTCCGTTATCGAGAAGCTGGCGGATAAAAGCGTATCGGCGCTGGTAGAGCTTTGCGTCGCGGAAAAGAACGATCAAGTAAATCAAGTAAGCACCCAAGAGCGCTACGCCCATCCACCAATGCATCGCAGGTTGAAACAAAAAAAACAGCAGCAGGACTTCGCAGCCAACAAACCAAAGCCCGTCCCTGGAGATGACTTTGTCCTCCACGTCGATTGTGGGACGTTGGGGACGATACTTCGCGATCACTAAAGCACATATCGCCGGTATCAATATCATGTTGTAGACGGCACTGCCGGCACAAGTGGCAACCGTTGCTCCGTAGCCTTCGCCCGTCGCAGCGGCAAGCTGATCTTTCGCCGTTTGATTTGCGCTAATCGCCAGTACAACAAAGAAAATTCCGCTCAGCAGTTCAGGCATCGAACTGGCGATCGCATCCAATGTCGCTCCGCGAACCGAACCAGGCAGCCTTAGCGTCGTACCGATCCACTGCGCGGCATCCGCAAAAGGATCGCAAGCCTGCCATATGATGATTGAGATAACTGTGGCTTGACTAAGTAGAAACAGAATCGTCCAGGCCTGAGAGCCAGTCGTGCTACTCAAGTAGCAGGTTGCAGTCAGTGCGATCAACGAAACGATGGCAATCGCAACGTCACGGACCGATCCGGCAGAATGAGGCGTTTCAGATGTGTTCATTTAGAAATTAATGGGCCCCTGCTGTGGCGACCCAATGCGTCGTAGTGAAAGAGGTTGCGGACGGAGCCCTTTTCTGCAGGTAAGGCTGCAGGACTTGAAATCTCGTCCACTCCGGGAAAATGTGACTGATAGTTTTGAAACCACTTCCGGGGTCCATTGCGCTTCGCTCGAGAATGAGCGGCAGAAGATCAGAGGTAGGGCTGCCGCCCAAACCGCTTGAACTCTTAGCACGGACAATCCTAAGTGTAAGTCCCGATTGGGTCTACAGGGCCGCTTGGATTGGTGGACTTAACTTATGGTAACCCGAAACGTTGGTAACGTTGGTGAGGAACTGATCCTTGCCGACGCTTCGAGGCTGTGATTTTTTCAAACGCTTGGGGCAATGCTTGGGGCAATAATTGCAAATGGTAACCCGAAGTGTCAGCAAGGAGCCGCGATAAACCATCGTTTCTCACTCACGCTTCGGGTTACCAGGTAGCATGGAATTTCCTATCACGATGTCGGGTTCCCATTGCTGACGCTTTGGCGTCTAAGTTAAGTGCCATTGGTCGAGGCTCAACGGCTTTCCAAAAACCGTTGTATCGCCTCTTGGGAGACCTTAGTCCCGTCGACTTGGATTTCGCGAAGTGAATGCGATTTCGATAAAATTTCAATACCGCGATCGGTGATGGCGGTATCGTTGAGCCCAATGGCGTCAAGCTTAATCAAGTCTCCCAGTAGCTCTAGGTCCTGATCGGTAACACTGGTGTTGGACAATTGGATCTGTTCCAAGTTGGGTAGAAAACGAAGATAGCCTAACTGCTCAGCCTTAAAGTACTGTGGCTTAATTTCTATCGCATAAATCATCGCTCCCTCGGTACGCTTCAGCATTCTGGCCCCGGCCAGTTTGAGGAGAAATACGTGATGTTTAGAATCTAGCTCGACACCCGAAACGGATGCTGGGCTGGCGACGAAGAACTCGGCCCGATCGATCTGCTCAACGCCTGTCTCGCGCTTGATAAAGTGAAGATCTTTCAAAGCCGCTCGCGGGTCGAGGATATGTAGCCGATCCCCTACCTTGGCTTTGGCCGCAAAATGTTGCTTCAGTGTTCTTCGCTCTGTTGGGAAAGGAACCGCGAGATCTCCCCACGCGACGATTTGCTCGACCGACCCATCGGCACGAGTGATCAGTCCATTGGGAGTCGAGCCAGAGTAAAGCACGTGAGCATATCCGTGATCAATCCAGCCGACGAAAAATCCCATCGGTAAGATCATGAAGATACCAAAGGCCAGGCGGTGCCCAATCGTTGGCTTGGGATCGCAGGTCCATAGAATCCAGCATCCTACGATTGCCGAAGCAAGATTCCACGGAAAGACACTGTAGTTCCAGTCTCGAAGTAAGAGATAGAAAATAATTCCAGCGTGTAGTAGCACGCAGCCGATCGCACCCCATTTGGGTTTCACCCACGCCAACAGCCCGACAATAATTTCAGTCGCGGCGACAGCAATGGCGACAATCTTGAACCAAGGCTCCGGGGCCAAGCCAAATGTTGAAGTCATATTGAACGCATGAGGTCCGTTCCAGTCAGGTGAAATTAGTTTATGCAGTCCAGCCCAGATCCAGAGAGAAATCAAAAACCAGCGAACGTAGTTTTTCCAGGATTGCCTGAGTGTCGCAAGCATCAAGATCCAAGTCGCCAGGAATTGGGGCTGGGCTCGCATTTGATCGAACAGGCAAGCCACGAGCATTATCGCAAAGTGTATCCAGATCCCAAGCCTGGGCCGGAAGGGAATCAAAGCCAGCGAAAGCACCAACGCCCAACCAAAAGGCAGTTGGAAAATTTCGATTTCGAAAACGGGGAGATGAGGAATTTCAGTTGGAATTTCAGTTCGAAGATTCCACAATGGCCAAGTGATCAACAACGAGACGAACTGAGCAAATGCGGTCGTTACCAGCAGCAAATAACGAGCGCTCCAAGGCTTAGGCAATAGCTGGTTAGCTGGGACGTCATCCATTTTAGGTTTTGTGGATCCTGCTGGAGTCACTTTCACTTCGTCACGTTTTACTGCGCTTATGGAATCCCGAAACGTCAGTGAGGGACTGATCCCTTGTTCACTGGGAAGCTTACATGGATTTTCGTTAGCGAGAAAAACGGCAACGGACTCTGCCCTCGCTGACGCGTCGGGTTACCACCAGTCGGGTTCCAGACTATTTCAAACGTTTGATAATGTGCCATCCGAATGGACTTGCTTTCGGGTCGTGCTCCGACATGCCGTATTCTCCAACTTCGAGTCTGAATCCGACGTCACCAAAGGCTGGCACCATCTTGTCCCTTGAGAAGGCTCCGCCTCCTGCGGGTAGTCCTGAATTGACCATCTCGTAAATTCCAGGCGGAGAATCATCAGTGTAAGCTTTTACGATGGTGTCAAAATCTTCTCCCGAATTGGCTTTTTCGAGCAAGTCGACCGCAAGTTTTGCGGCGGCTTCCTTTGATCTGCTAATTGATTTTCCTCTCACTGAACCGGCAAATCCGATCAAACAGTGCTGAACAGTGATCGCACTCGGCTCACCGTTTGCAAGGACCTGAGATTTTGAGGTTGATGCTGAGCCCGAGGTATTAGGTTGGGCGCAGCCCATGAGTACCAGGGCAAGTCCACACAATAGTGACAAATTCAAACGCATGAAAATTCCATTCGATCTTAATCAACCTAAATTGAAGCGAGCCAGAAATAGAGACTCGCACGTCTCGCTTTCTCATCATAACGGTTATACTGAGAATTGGTCATAGCAATCCCCGCTTATTGTTGGGCTCTTGTTGCTCGATTGTAGAAGGAAAACCGTAATGATGAATTTGAGAATCTTGATTCTTTGCGCACTGCTTTTAGGTAGTGGGTTTGAGAGCCCGGTGATCGCCCAATCCCAAACCGGTCAAATCGTTGCTGAAGCCCCAGTTCAGATGTTTGATGGAAAGACGTTAGATGGATGGGACGCGGATCCGAAATTCTGGACCGTTGAAGATGGAGCGATTACCGGACGAACCACCAAAGAGAACCCGACCAAAGGGAACACCTTCTGCATTTGGAAAGGTGGTGAAGCTGGCGATTTCGAATTAAACCTCGAGTTTCGCATCGAGGCACATAATAGTGGTGTCCAATTTCGCTCTTTTCCGCTTCCCGGTGCAAAAGATCGTTGGCGCTTGGGTGGCTATCAAGCTGATTTTGATGCGGCCAATCATTGGTCGGGCACGCTTTTCGGTGAGAAGTTCAGAACCGTTTTAGCCAAACGTGGAGAAAACTCTACCGTTACCGGGGCCAAGATGAGTAAGACCAAAAGACCAAAGCTGGTCGCGCAGCGTAAATCGCAACCTCTCGATGGTGCTGAGAACTTGGCCGATTCAATCAAGTCTTATCCCGAGTGGAACCGTTATCGAGTTGTTGCGATTGGGAATCAGTTCGACTTGTATATCAACGACAAATTGATGTCAAAGTGTACTGACGATGATAAAGAGAACTGTCGTCTAGCTGGTTTGTTCGGGCTTCAGTTGCACACAGGACCACCGATGAAGGTCCAGTTCAAGAATTTTGAATTGAGGCCCCTTGGCGCCGACAAGGGCGAGCAACGCCTCGCGTTTGAAGACGATTTCGAGAATGGCTTGGAACGATGGGAGATTATCGATCCTCAATCCTGGAAAATGGAAGATCACGGTAAGGGAAAGAGCCTATCGATCATCGAGAGAAAAAGTCTGTACAAACCCAAGGTCCGAAGCCCGCGCCACATCGCTCTGTTAAAGTATGTCGAAGCCGAGAGTTTTGAGCTGACGTTCAAGGTCAAGAGTACCAAGAACACTGGTGATCATCGTGACTGCTGCGTCTTTTTCAACTACCAGGATCCGACTCATTTTTATTACGTTCATTTGGGGGCTAAGCCCGATTCGGCTAGTGGACAGATAATGATCGTCAATGATGCTCCGCGGACGCCACTGACCAAGAATGAGAAAGACACGCCCTGGAGTGCCGCAGGTTGGCACGATGTCAAACTGGAACGTAACGTTGAATCTGGAAAGATCGCAATCTACTTCGACGACATGGAAACCCCGCATATGCAAGTCGAGGACAAGACGTTTGGTAAGGGCCGAATCGGTTTAGGTTCATTCGACGATATGAATGCGTTTGATGACGTAAAGCTTCGCGTTACTGATGCTCAACCATAGCGAGAAACTGAGAAATGAATCGGGCAAGAATTGAGTTTGCACTGTTGTGGATTTAACCGAAGTCGAATGCCATTGTGCTATCGCGAGTTTGCTTGTGTGCAGTCGCTTTTTCCCAAGTGAGATGCGGTTGGGTGTATGGAAAACACTGTTTGCGCGGTTGGAAATGCTTGCTTTTTCACCTCAACAGCCTTGTGAAAAAGGCTTCCCCAGCTTCAGCCGATCAGCCTGAACAGGTTTGTTAAAATTGTATGCTCAGCGATTTGGTATGAACGAATTATCGGGAAATGTCGATTTAAGAAGAGGACGTCTCTTCTCCTAAATCTTCTTCTCGGTGGTTAGCCAGTGTTTAAAAAATTAAGTCAACGGGCTTGTAAGGTTGCAAATCGAATTGCTCTTACGATGGTATTTGCAGAGGCTTCAAGCGAGCGATTGCAGGCGCAAGTGATGATTGACGAAGCGATACTGGCCAGTAGTGAGCTTCTTGATATTCTTGATCCGGTAGAACTTCGGCACTGGTTCGAGCGTTTTTCGGATGTCTATTTGACTTCTGGACACCATACGCTTTTGAGGGAACCGGTGCTTTGGTCTGCGTTTTTAGGCGTCCAGTGCGACTTGCTTCAGCGGGTGGGGCTTCATCAGAAAACGATTGCCACGATAGGTGATGAGCTTTCGGTTTGGGATCGAGAACCTGTCAGTATGGAGCAGTTCGGAAACGCTCTGGACGAGTTGGCGTGTCTGGCAACCGACTATTCAAAAAATCTAAGTGCTGCAATTCAGGAGCAGGCCGGTAGCACGGCGTCGGAAAAGCGTCGGGCGATGGTGTTTGCACATGCAATATGCGGCCTCACGATCGTATTGGTAGCGATCGATGAAGCGAACAGTAAGGGCGAGTCGCGAGTTGTGGCATGTGCATCGTTAGCTACGTTCGGTGCCAGCTTGGTCAAGCGAAGTGTTGAACGGCTCTACGAAGTTTGCAACTTGACTACGATCTAGACACACTGTTTGTTAAATGCGGCGCCCTCGTCGACGGCTTGCGCCTTGCCGTTCAGTCCAATATGAAATTGTCAGACAGCGTTCTAATAGATCCAGTTCGTGCGGGTAGTATCGGAACCGGCGGATCAGACATAATTGGTTTAGGTTTAGAACTTCTGAAACCTTCGGCCAATCAATCGCTTTGCTAGACCATGAAGCTGCGGTGAATGAGGATCGCCGCGGTGATCTTAAATTGATGGTGCTTGATTACCGAAGTCGCGAAGCAGACGTGCCGTCCGCGATTTTCGCGATCGCATCGTGAGTCGCTTGTTCGACTGCCGCTTGCCAGTTGGCAGTGTTTGCATATTCAGGTCGTTGGTACGCGAAGATGATACCTCTGGAGCTGTTGATCACTCCGCCCAGTCCATTGGCATCGAGCCCGCCGGCTACGTCGGTCGCTGATCCGCCTTGAGCCCCAAAGCCGGGAATCAAAAAAATTGTATTGGGCATCGACTCTCGCAATTCGGCCAGCTGCTCTGGATAGGTAGCACCGACGACGGCGCCGATGTTTCCGTAGCCGGACTGCCCTACACTGTCGGCGGAGAGTTGCTGGACGTTTTGAGCAACAATTTGATAAACCGTTGGGTCGTCGCCTGAATCGGAGTGTACGGTTTGTTCCTGGATCGCGCCGCTTCCCGGGTTGGAAGTTTTGACCAGCACGAAAATTCCGCTTCCAGTTTGATTGGCTACTTCGACAAACGGCTCCAGGGTGTCGTGTCCCATGTAGGGGTTAACGGTTAAGCAATCGCAGCCCCAGGCACTTTGGGGTTTGTCGCCCAGATAAGCCGAAGCATAAGCCTGCGCGGTAGAGCCGATATCGCCTCGTTTGGCATCCAAAATAACTAACAATCCGCGTTGTGCTGCATAGTCGATAACTCGTGAGAGCACGACCATTCCGTGCCAGCCGAGTCTTTCAAAAAACGCGGCTTGCGGTTTAACCGCCGGTACCAGATCGGCAACCACATCGATCAACTCGCAGCAAAACTGGGCCGTCATCTCTGCCTGCTTTTCAGCAGAAGAAGCCCCGGAGCTCGAAGCCAAATTATCTGGCAGTTGATCGAATCGCGGGTCAAGCCCAACCACCAAAGGCGTTTTCTTAGCGATGATGGCCTCAGTTAGTCGGTCGCCGAAGTGTTTTTTGAGGTCGGAAGACATTGATTCATTTAATAGGGCGGTTCTACAGGCTTATTAAAACAAAATAGGTTGCTTTCAAAAAGGAGGCGGTACATTTCAATATTCAATGAGAAGGTGATAGATTCACGAGAAATGGCCAAGCCCCATCACTCAGATGAACCAGATAAGCTGTTCGGTCCATGTATCAAACTGAACTTTGGTGATCGTAGCTGACCCAAGGAGAATCCGGTCGTATCTAGTCGTTGCAACGTCAGGACAAGTCTCTACAATACTTTCTTCGGGCTGTAGCGTAGTCTGGTAGCGCGCTACACTGGGGGTGTAGAGGTCGCTGGTTCGAATCCAGTCAGCCCGACTTCATTAAACGCCGAGAATTAGGCATTTTCAACCGTCCGGAACGGAAAGTGGCAAAAAACCAAGTTGATTAGCTATTGAGGGCCGCGAATCTCCTTGAACTCTCGATGACACTCTTTCTCACTTCTTTTTTTAACCATAAACTCAGACTGTTCGCTATCGAGCGCGCCGACCATCAAGAAAAACTTCGGCGGCAGATGATTTGTGTCGAAAAAATCGAACGAAGCGACTCACCGTTCGTCCAGGCGAACAGCATATTGCCAACATCAATTGGCAAACAGCCAGTGGAAGTCCGCCACTTTGGAAGTTGACAACGGCTTTGCGGTAAAGCGAAATACTGGTGCAGTCCAATTGAAAGGCGTACTTTCTGGGGAACCGGAAACGTGGATCCGAATTACGAAACTCTTCGATCGTTATGCTGGGCAGTTTTTTGGCACGCCGGCGAGCGAGTTCACACGCGTACTCGTTGAAAGCTTGAGCTTCGAGCATGCGACGCCCATTGATACTTTGGGCGTGGATGCGTACATCCAGCAAGACTTCATCGATATTTGCTAAATCACCCGTCTCTGCAGCTTTTAGAAAGAAGTCCCAATCCTCTGCAATGTCATGCTCCCAATAACCGCCAAGTTTGTAGAACAAGTTGCGTTGAAACATCGTCGTCGCATTGCAGATGGCATGATGATTCTTCAATAGATCGCGATGAATGTCTTCTGGGTTGCACGGCAGGGTCGATGGCAATCCACTGGTGGTGTCATCAGTCATTCTTTTGAATTGGCTGCCGACCAAAACCACTTGCGGATGAGTCTCTAGAAAAGAAACTTGTTTCGACAGCCGATTTGGAGCTGCAATGTCATCGGCATCCATCCGTGCGATGTATTTGCCTTCTGCCAAATTGATTCCCAAGCTGGCGGCTATATGTTGACCCGCGTTTTCCTGACGAACAATTTTGACATTGTTTTCGGAGATCTGTTCGAGATATTCCGGCGTACTATCTGTCGAACCATCGTCGACAATGATGAGCTCCCAATTTCCATAATCCTGAGAAAGAATGGAATCGACGGCAGCTCGCACGTACGGCATACCGTTGTAGACAGTCATCACAACCGAAGCCAAAGGCAGCTCAGCTTGTTTGGGCTCGGTTTCGAACATGTTTGATTAGGAAGGATGCGATACGAATCTCTGCTTCAAATATAGTTGGGATGGCTTATTGCGCTACCGATTTGTTGCCAGAAAATTAATTTAATGTCGGTAGGCGGCGCCATGCTGAGTCACGTTGCAATTCTGGGGTGTAGAGGTCGCTGGTTCGAATCCAGTCAGCCCGACTTCATTAAACGCCGAGAATTAAGGCCGTTTGAACGTTCAAACGTGCGGCAAAGTCGACCGAGCAAATTCCGTAATTGACTGAATTTGCTCCAAGTTTAGGAGCCGTAACAATGAATAAGCCAAGACGCACTCCCGGAAAATCTTCTTCCGCACCTTCCTATCTGTTACCTCGCCGTCGCCGCTGCCCGTCGTTGCCAATGTATGCTCGTGTTCAGCAGGTGGCGTGCCACGGGTCACACGTTTCAATCACTGATCGACGCGGCAGCCTTATCTGACACTCCTCGCCAAACGATCCTCCAACCGCATCGGCGAATTAACGAGACGGCAGCGAACATCGTACAGCCGATCGTTACCGTCATCGCCATGTACAAGAGTTGTGAATCCCAGGGAGGTAAAACTTTGATGAAGAAAAAACAAAGGGCGCATGCAAGCCCGGAAACCGCAGCGATCCCAACACGATAGGGCCACGCGACGCTCAACATGCCAGACCAACTTGATGAAACGGCAACGCCAAGAAGCGGTAAACACAGAATCAATTCTGCTACCACGAATTCCCGATAATAGCCTTTGAAACTTTGGACATTGTGGACATGGAGAGCCTGGCTCAATCCAATCACCAAAGCTATACCTGACATCAACAGGAAGAGGTCGACCAACTCGAGTTGGCTAATGCCCCGTGCCGTTTTTCTCAGAGGCGAATTTGAGTCCGATTGATGAACCAGCTTCAACTGACAAATCCGTAGCACGATGGCAAGTAACCCTGCGGCGTGACCGAGAAAAAGGCAATCGGCCGGGATTTGATCTCGATCCAAACCGGCTCCGTAAAGTTGATATAAAGCCGTCGGCGGCATCCAAACCAGCGCAAAGCCAAACATTCCAAATCCGATCCGTCGCACGATTGAAATTTTGGCGAATACGATCCAGAACGGAATCAACATCGTCAGCGTGGCAAGCAGTGTGATTGATCCCAACGAAGGCAAACGCTGAGGGTGAAGAATATACGAACTAGCCAGGAACATTCGTAGAAAAAAATAAGCCAACCAAAGCAATCCGACCACGAGAATGCTGGAAAACGCTTCATAAGTATTGGCTTGCTTCCAACTCGTTCGCAGCCATGCGATGGTCCAGACGATCGTTCCAATCAGCGAAAGCAAAAACGGAAGTAGAAAGCTTCGGTGCTCACGAAAAATTCGAATGCGTGCACCCGTGGCGACATCGTATGTTTCAATCGTAAAGTTATCGGCCAACAGCGGTGCCGTGCGTTGCCAAAGCGTTCTGCTCGGCTGGACGACACGGGCAAACGTCTTCCCATCATTGCTGAGAGCAAAACCTTTCGTTCCCCCCGCGAAGTACTGTGTTCGTTCGATTCTGGCTTTTGCGAGATTGACGATCGACAGTGCGGTTTTGCTGTGATCCACCCATCCCCACGATCCCGCCGCGGTCGCTGTATCGGTCTTCAAGACGAACGCGCGTTCGTCTTGAAGATCGCGGTAAACGAGTCCGTTTGG
>CAYSQZ010000072.1:0-20350 GCA_964433035.1 uncultured Pirellulaceae bacterium
GGTCAGGCTGTGCCTGACGCGGATTGGCTGTTCAGTATGTTGTCAGGCACAGCCTGACCTACTAGTGCTGAGGTCGCGGGAATTTGCCAAGGCGTCGGTGAGGCAGGTGCGTTGCTACTTGAGATTGGCAACGAGCAAAAACGACTTTTCGGTGGAGTCATTCAATCTTGGGCTTGAGTTTGAAAAGGTTAACGATCAGCGCCTGTTGACGTGAGGAAACAGCATGTTTCCAAGCACCGGGGAGTATTGACGATTGTTACTACCGTTTCGCTGATAGTGGTCCTACCAAATTCGCTCGTCATGCGAGCTTGGCGGCGAAGGCAGTTGATCGTTATCAATTTGACGTTTCACTTTTCTTTTAAAACCGTGCAAATCAGCTCCGTTTTATGGATGAGCCTTCCCAACGATTTTCATTTGTCTTAACCGGAGAAAATGTTTTTTTCGATTCTTTGCGGCGTTTTAAGAGGCTGTTCTATTTGCCTGGCCTGTTATTCCGAAGTTAACTCCATGCGCCGATTTCAATCTGCCTTTTTCTTTCAAAGAATCACAACATGAAAAACCTTCTTATTGCCGTTTGTGGTGCACTCGCTTGTTTCCTGACAACTGGCCACGTTAGTGCAGATATCGTGAGTACCGATTTCAACGGCACAACCGAGGCCGGCACTTCACTTAATGGCATCACTTGGAACTCTGCTTTTTTGGGGTCGGGGCTTACCTTGCCCGTAAATTCAGTCACTGTCAACAACACCATCCAGGCGGCAGGCAGTGGAGATTTATTCACTACGCCAGACGCCGACGGTGCATTGGCAGTTGCCAACAATACAAGTAACGGTGGTGCTTGGGAGACCTCATTCATGTTCACAACAGGTTCAACTGCTTTTACTTTAACGTCTTTCGATTTTGATTACCGGCACTTCAATGGTACGGGTAGTTTTCAAAATGTAGTTCGAGACGCTACCTACTCGGTGAGCATTTCAGATTCTTCGGGTACGACTATTGCTTCGAATTCTGTTAACACTCCAGACGTCAATACATTCTCCGGTGCTGAGCCCGAAACTCTTGCTCTGACGGGAACGCTCGCTGCCAATACGACATTCACTGTGACTTTTGGCGCGGCAGATGCCGACGGTCCTGCTGGTAACAACACTGGTTTCGACTCGATCGAACTGGTTGGTGTCGAGATTGTTCCAGAGCCGTGCTCACTTGCTTTTCTGAGCTTGGTTGGAATGTCTGCTTTGGTCCGTCGCCGTCGCTAAGGTTCGCTAACGGCGAATTGATCACAACGGAAAAAGAACGATTCGAACCATGAACCAATCGCCCGATGGAGTAGTGCCATTGCGCTAACGTCGTTCGGCTCCCGATTTCTGAGATAGTACCAGTAGGTCAGGCTGTGCCTGGCACGGATTGGCTGTTCAGCTTTGTTGTCAGGCACAGCCTGACCTACCCCGCTAAGAGCCCATTCTGAAACCAGAGCATCGTTTTACCGGTAGCCGAAGGCGACGTAGGAACACGGGAGACGTCGTTTCTGACGACCGGTTAAACGAGAAAATGGCGCTGTCAAGCTAATTCGTTCGTGACAAAAACTTGTCAGCACCTTTGGCGATCAATTCCTTGGCGACAGCTTCGCCCAGTTCGCGTGACTCTGCAATTGGCAGCGTCTTGGAGACTGAAACTTTCTCGGTTCCATCAACGCTCAATACGATTCCTTCGAGAGTCAGCGCGTCTTTTTGAACTGTGGTGTTGGCTCCCACGGGTGCCAGGCAACCGGCAAACAGCGTGCGTAACATGGATCGTTCGGCCATCGCGCGATGGAAACTAGGCGGATCACTAAGTTGACTGACCGCTTCAATGGTCGTCGCATCATCGGCACGCGTTTCTAAACCGAGAGCCCCCTGACCTACCGCTGGCATCAGCTGATGGGGTTCAAACTGATATGTGATTCGATTGCCAAGGCCGAGTCGGACCAAACCGGCGCTGGCTAACACAATTGCATCGTACTTGCCGTCGTCGAGTTTCTGCAAACGAGTATCAACGTTGCCCCGAATGTCTTCGATTTCCAAGTCGCTGCGGAGATGAAGCAGTTGAGCCGCGCGACGGACGCTGCCAGTACCGATTTTGGCTCCCTGGGGAATAGAATCAAGGTCGCCAAATTTGTTACTGACCAATGCGTCGGCAGTAGTTTCTCGTGGCGGAACCGCGGCGATCGTGAGTTTCGGATGATCCTCGGTCGGGAGGTCCTTGAGGCTGTGTACCGCCAAGTCGATTTCATCTTCCAGCAGAGCAATCTGAAGACGCTTGGTAAAAACCCCCTGCCCTCCGATTTGGGCCAGTGAGCCGGTTTTGATGTCGCCTTCGGTTTTGATTTTAATCAACTCGACGACGAAACCAAGTTTCTCCAACTCTGACTTGCACCAATTGCTTTGCCAAAGTGCCAGTTGACTACCGCGTGTTCCCAGGCGAATTATTTTAGAAGCGGTGTCTGGTTGCTGGAGAGGATCGGCTGGCATTGAGTTTGGCTAAGTTGGATTGAATTTGGTGATTGCAGCGGGCGATGGCTCGGTTGAAAACTGAACGATCGGAGCCAGTCTACCATCGATTTAAAACCTATCTAGCTCACTCGAGCGCCACGGGCGACAACACCAACGTAGACTCTTCTGGCTCCATGGCTCAACAGAATCCGGGCAGCCTCGCTGGTCGTGGCTCCGGATGTCATTACGTCGTCAATCAGCAAGATCGTCATCCCGGAAACGGAGTCCCCCGACGAGATGTCAAAAGCGTGACGAACGTTTCGAAATCGTCCGGCTGTCGAGAGCATCCCTTGCTTTTTCGTCCGGCGTTTGCACTTCAGGGCTTTATTGGAATAAGCAAGTTTACACGAATCAGCGAGACTCCGGGCGAGGATGTCGGTTCCGTGAAAACCACGTTTGAATCGCCGCCACCAATGGGTTGGTACAGGAATCACTAAATCCAGCTCTTCGAAAAAATCCGCATTAAAGATGTGGAATCCCAGTAGCCTACCCAGCTGAACGGCCAACTGCTCGTTGTGTTGGTTCTTCATTTCGATCACCAGCTGCTGCAACAGGCCTCGGTAGTTTCCCACCGAAACAGAAGATTCGAAGCGGAGGTCAAGGCTTCGGCAAAGCGAGCAGCGATCGTTAAGCGGGTTGTTTGCAAACACGGTCGCAGCGCATTTACGGCAGCGGCTGGTATGGTCGTTTAGTTTGCGCCAACAGTCGGTGCACCAGTGGCTTTGGAAAGACGAAACAAAATCGAACACACTGGATTGGAGAGAAGATCCCAAGTCCAGACCGGGTTGACTGGGTGGCAATTCGTTCTGACAACCCAGACAGCATGCAGGGAAAACAAGTGTTGTCAGATTGCGATGAAGCTTCAGCACATCAATCTCGAACAGAACCACCGGACAGCTAGGAAACCCGACGCGTTAGCGAGGGCGGAGTAAGTGATCGCTTCGTCCTTGCTGACGCGTCGGGTTACCACTCCACTCGCTGGCTAACGACTCGGAGATTCGTGCTACGTAACACGACTCTCCGAGTCGTTTCCAATCAGTCTTCCAAAGTCATTCAGTTGTCTCTTGGCAGTAGTTACTAAAGTAAGTGCCATTGGGCTAGCGCCTTGCCGCTCACATTTAGCAAACAGTGCCTATTATTTTTGATCGAGTCACCAAATTTGAGAACCATACGGCGAAGCAGATTCGAATTAACAGCTAGCAAATCACTTCAATCCTCGTTTGTGATGGTTGCCGCGAGAAAATAGACACAATGGTCAAACTGATATCGTTGACGCTCAACGTCTTATCTACAATTCTGTTCATTGGATGATGAATCAAATCAAGCCCCAAAATCCAGCTGAGTTTGTCCGGATGACGATTGTTGATCGATATTTGCTTTTTCTGTTTCTCAGAACATTCTTGATTTGTTTCGTGAGTTTCTCGGGGCTTTACATCGTCATTCACATGTTCAGTAACCTTGAGGATCTGGTTGAAATTGCTCAGGTCGATGGCTGGCCTAAACTCTTTCAAGAGTTCTATCTTCCCAGGATCGCGGAGCTGTTCGACAAAACGGCAGGAATGACCACGCTGGTTGCCGCGATTTTCAGCATCAGTTTGCTACAGCGAAGACGGGAAATGACTGCGATCGAGGCTGCGGGCATCACGAAAGCCAGAATTCTCCGTCCCGTTTTTCTGTCCGCGATCGTGATCATCGGGTTAACGATTGCCAATCGCGAATTGGTGATCCCGAAAGTTAGAGATAGCCTGGTACGCACCGCCCAGAGATGGAGCGATCAAGGGCAAATTGATTTTACGGTGCAGGAAGATCTGGAGACGGGAGTCGTCTTGCGCGGCGATCAGTTGTTCATTGACGAACGACGAATTTCGGAAGCTGATATCCAAGTTCCGTCTTCGCCCAATTCAGAGGTGACTCGAATTCAAGCTGAGCGGGGAATTGTACAGCCAGCCACCGAGATGCATCCAGCTGGAATTTGGCTTCATCAAGTGAGCCTTCCCAAAGATATTGATTCGCTTTCGTCGATTGAGAACGAAGCTGGAGAGACCCAGATCTTTACGCCCAGCGATCAAAATTGGCTGACCTCTGGTCAGTGTTTTGTCCGATGCAACTTTGAAGTTGAGCAGATGGCTTACGGAACCAAGTTGGCCAACTATCAAACGACTCCTGCGATGATGAAGGAGCTACGAAAACCAAGAAAGTGGTTTGGGCACAATCAACAAATCAATGTTCATACTCGGCTTCTAAAACCGGTGCTTGATATTACCTTGCTGATGTTGGGTTTGCCGCTGGTGATCGGCGGGATTGAGCGAAATGTATTCGTGTCCGCTGGGATCGTGTTTTGGGTAGTTGTAGCGGTTCAGTTGACGAGTATGGCTTGCCATTCACTGGGCGCATCAAGCGTGATTCGGCCCGCAGCAATGGCGGCTTGGATTCCAGTTGGTATTTTCTTGCCCATGGCGGTCGTGGCGATGCGCCGGTTGAAGCGCTGATTGTAGTTCAATCTGAGGCGCCAGGTCGTATTAGATGCTGCTTGTTTTGCCCATCACTTCCCAAATTGTTCAGTACCGTTTCCTAAAGAGATATTCCATCGTCAAATCGAAGCTGTGAAAGTTTTGTGGGTCTCCTGACCAGGGATCCGTGATCTGATAGATCGAGTTTAAGGAGAAGTGGGACGAAATGATTGTGCCTTGGTTGTTCAATATAAAAATCGAAGGCCATATTTTTAAGCCGAGTTCTTTTTGAAGTTGTTTTCCTGGATCGGCGTAAAGGCTGGTCCAGGCAACGGAAGGCTTGCTTGCTGTGGCTTGGCTTTTTTCCGATGTGCAGTCTCCCTTGACGCTAATGATGTCGAACCCCATGGCTCTGTACTTCTCGAATAGCTTGGCGAATTCTGGAATCCTGCGTTCATAGACACCAGATTCTGACTTCCAGAAAATTACCATCGTGTAACGATCCCCATACTTCGATTGGTCAATCAGGCAGGAATTGCCCAGGGAATCGTTTGCTGTAAACTCAGGAAACTTATCGCCGATTTTGAATCGATCGTTGATGAAAGTTCCTTGCTTCGGTAATAAATGGAATGGATCTTCGTATTGATCAGCGCATCCAGCCGTTATAAAAATAGCTAGTAAAAGAAGCAGTATTTTTTTATCTAAAAATTTCAACACAGAAGTCTCTCTTTGGCGATGCAAGTTTTACTTGGGAGCAACTTTTTGCTTTCCAAAGGAAGAACGCAGACCTCTGACACTTGGGCGCAAATTTTTGAAAATTTGTTAAAAACCCCTGTTTTAACTCAAAATCTTGGGCACTCGACCAACGCCCAACCTTTTTCCGTAGTGGACGAGGTTACAGAGTCCCGCAGTACCGGTGGACCAGGGACTCATAACCTCGTCCACTACTAAAACTCGGGCTTGAGCTGCTTCCTCCGCGTTCTCCGCGCCTCCGCGTTTTAAATTTACCGGCAATTCGGCAGCCGCAAACCGCCTCGCCAAAAAGCTTCTGACACCCTTATTTGTTTTGTCATTTTTTAATGTCGTCTTTGGTTCCGTGCTGTAAGTCTTTGCCGGCGGAGGAAATAAAAACTTGATTTGTCGTCTCGTTGGCAGAGAACTTATAGGCGTTCTGCCAAGGATCCAGCGGAATCTTTTTAGCTTCCAAATAAGGGCCTGCCCAAACGGGAACACTCATCCCCCGCGGTTGTACGATTAGATCCTCTAGCTTCACCGGGAAAGTACCGGTATTTAACTTGTACATTAGGCAGGCGTCGCTCAGGCTCTTAATCTGCAACGCTGCGTCTTCTTCTAAACTCATAGGCGCGGCGCCGGCCGTCACTGCTTCGGCAATGGAATTGCCGACGTCGCGGCTGGGGGCTGAGGTTGTTTCAGGCATGGCTGGCTGACCCGGCTCATCATAATCAGTTTGCCCACCCGATTGGAAATCATCATAGCCTCGCCCGCGCCGCGGCGTTGTCAGCGCCCGCCACAACCGCAGAGGCTTGTTTCCAATCGGACTGTCCGAAATAGCGTTTTCCAATGGGTTGATAGTCTCCTCCACTGAATTAAAACCCCTTGTGAACACTCCGATCGCATCGGCATCGAAGCCGGCCCGGGTGTCTCGCTCAAACGGTGGCCTGCCGCTGACATAAGGCGATTTCAAAAATCGCAGATCTCCTGACTGGGCATTGACGGAATGAACCGGGTTCACCTTCCAGACTTGCCGACCGTCGACAGTTCCCGACATTTCGTACCACCCGCACCGGGCACAGGCGTACTTCCAAGTATTGTCGTTCTCGTCCGCCCGGAGAACGAGCAATGCTTCGGCGTCGGTGCCTTCTGCAAACGCCATCACAACACCGTCGACGACGCCGTGTTTTTTGGAGCTGAACCGGTGAAGAGGCTCCGGGATGAGGTCTAGCTCAGTGAGTTTACCATCTGATTTGAGCCGAAACTCAAACTGCTTGGCGATGTCTTTCATTTGAACCATCCGCAGCGCTTCGGTTTTGGCGATGGTTACTTTTCCAGACTTCCATGGTTGCCACTCGATTCCAGGTACTGGTGTCCAGGATCCCTCGCCACGATAAATCCCCCGCAGCGGGTATTCAGACAGCGAAGTCAGCGAGTGTCGAATCGAACCCCCAATTTGAAATAAAGTCCCAAAGGCCATCGGCAGTCCCTCGTCTTTCCAAAGGACATTGATGCCCTGGTCAGCTCCCCGGATCTGGTTGGTCCAATTCAAAAGCGATTGCTCGTGAAAACTCAACTCGACAGGTTCACCTGCGATCGCCAAAGAATGTAACTCGTAGTCTCTGGCTTGTCGCATGAACTTTTCACGCATCGAAATCTGTGGGGCCGGAGCCGTCCCGTGTGGTGTAAATCCGTTTTTTGTTGCACCGGGATGGAGTTCAACATGCGACTTGTCGATTCGGGCTGTCTTTTCCAACCCGGCCAATTGGATTTCGATATTCCCGTCTGCATCGACCACGGCCGTGCTGCCATCGGGAATCTCAACCGTGGCGGTCGATCCGTCTGGTTTCTTGACAGAGATCATGATGCCCAGCCAGAAACCAAACAAACCCGCAGCGGCACTCGCAACCAGCGCCGCCCAGGGAATCCTGGAAAAGAAAGAGCCTTGGGGTTGAAGTTTGTCAGACGTGGATTGAGGTGGTTTTGATTTCGCGATCGGCAAGGCCTGAGTTTCCAGGACAAGCTCTTTCAGTTCCGATTTTGCAAATTGAGTCTTGAGCACTTGGGCAACATCGGCAGGGTGCTGTGGCCGATTGCCAGGTTCTTTGGCCAACATCGAGTCGACTAATTTAGCGATTTTGGCAGGGATGAGTTTGTTCGTCTTCAGCGAAATCGGAGTCTCAGAAACGTGCGCATTCATTTTTGAAAAAGCCGATGTGTGGTCATCGAATGGAGCCTTGCCCGTCAGCAATTTGTAGAACGTGCAGCCCAAGCCGTAGATATCAGAGCGAATGTCGACATTGCGACCATCTTTTATCTGCTCTGGAGGAACGTAGTCAGCAGTCCCCATCGCTTGCCCCGTTGCCGTAAACTCAACCGCTGAAAAACCGGCTGACGTATCAGCAGACTGTTGAATTCTCGCCAAACCAAGATCCAGCAGTTTCACGTTGCCTTCTTGGTCAATCATGATGTTGGACGGTTTAATATCGCGATGTACCAGGCCTTTGGAATCGATGTACTGTAAGGCTTCACAAACATCGGCAACGATCTTCGATGCGTTGGCGACGTCAATCTTTCTAGTCCGCTTCAGGATCTCGCTGAGTGTCATGCCATCAATAAATTCGGTGACCAGCACAGCCAAACCGTCGACTTCTCTGGCATCGTAGGCAGACACGATATTTGGATGTTTGAGCCCTCCAATCAGCCGCATTTCCGATTCGAAACGATCGTGCAGCGTTTGGTCCCAGAGTCGATGGTTGGCAATGAATTTGATCGCGACCATTCGGTTGAGTTTGGTGTGCTTGCCAAGGTAAACGTGCCCCATTCCGCCATGGCCCAGCGGACGCACGATTTCGTATTCGCCGATCGCTTTAGGGATTGTTGATGGTACTGAGGACGTTGGAGCATTCGCAAACGCAGCCATAGCGCGGGTCATGGCAACACGACAGCCGTTGGCATCGGAAAATGTATCTTCTGTTTCGTTGGCGGAAGATTTAAGCTGTGCGATCAACGAATCTTCACTCGAATCAATCTGGGCAATTTCTTGTTGGCAAGACTTGCAGGATTCGAGATGAAGGATCAAAACATCGCTTTGTTCTTCGTCCAGTTGGCCAAGCGAAAGAGATTTGAGCTGTTTTGGATCTGGGCAGTTGGCGATCACGTGATTCTTTCAATTAAAGATTGCGATTGCGATTGTTAAAGAAACAATTTGCTTCCACAGGGCAGAACGCAGACCTCTGACACTTGGGCGTAAACTTTGCAGATTTCCTATAAAACCGGTGTTAATGCAAAAATGTGGCTCCTCGAACTGACAAAATCACTTTTGGTTCCGAGCCTCGCTGACGCGTCGGGTTACCATTTGAGGCGTCACGGCAGCTCAGCGATGCGTTTTCTCAGCCTTCTGAGAATCCTCGACCGAGCTTGGTAGACGCTTGAAATGTTCATCTCCAAGCGGGCAGCCACATCGGCGGCGGCATCGCCTTTGATGGTCGTATCCCAGAACGCTTGCCAGGTTTTCGGGTTACAGTCAGATTTGACGATCTCCAATACCCGGGCTGGCAATCGCTTGTCCAGCGAGGCCAAGCTGATCGAGTGTTCGAGTTGCTGGTCGTCAGGTTGATGGGGAATGTTATTAAGCTTCTCCAGTCCCGCAGTGCCACCAAATCCATCGGCCCGTTTTCCTTTCTTGCGGAAATAGTCTCGGACTCGGTTGCGGGTAATCGTTGCCAGCCAGGAGCGAAAGCTTGCTTTCTCTTTTTGTCTTTCGAAACTCGAAATGTTTCTGGCCAGCGACGTAAAGACGTCTTGCACAACATCAGCCGAATCAGCGTCGTTGAGTCCCGCTTGGCGTGCCCAGCGATAGACGATTGGGCTGAAGACCTGGACAATTCGCATCCAGGCTTCCGGCTCCATCGCTTGCGCTTGAAGCAACAGCGAAGAAGATAGGGAGGGCAGCTCGTTTGGTAGGCCGGATTTTGATTCCATCAACTCATTGTAATCCGAAGTCGGAAAGCTCGCAACGAAACGCTGTCTGATAATTCAATGCCGACGAGGAAACTTAACGTATTTCCGTAAGTTGTTAACCGTGCTGATGGAAACCCAAAACGTCAGTCAGGAACGGATCCCTCGCTCACGCTTCGGGTTACCAAACAGCATGAAATTTTCTAAACATTTAGCAATGGCTTGGCTTGTTCAAACAAAGCGTCTGAGGCCGCGGCGCAAAAGAATGGCTTTTCGATGTCCAGTGGCCGGCCGGTGAAATCCTCGATCGTTGCGCCGGCTTCTTTGGCGATCAACCACCCGGCTGCAACGTCCCATTTTTTCAGCTCCGTGGCCCAGTATGCATCGGTTCGCCCGCAAGCTACATAACACAAGTTCAGCGCCGCCGATCCAAGCCGTCGGATGCTGCCGGCTTCCTCAAGGATATTGAGAAATCGAATCACTTGAGGATCGTCCCTCTCGCAGCCGCGGCCCAGACTGAAAACGAAAAGCGAATCCCCGATCTCGTTGGCCCCGCTGGTTTTTATTGCTTGGCCATTGAGCGTCGCCCCCTGCCCTAGCATTGCCGCGAACGTTTCATCAAGAATCGGATCCAAAACGCATCCGACGGCTGTCTGCTCGCCGCGACGAAGCCCAATCGAGACGGCAAAGGATCGTAGTTGGTGAACGTAATTGGTGGTCCCGTCCAGCGGATCGACGATCCAACAATAATCATCGGGGGAAACCAATAGGCTCTCTCCAGGCAGGTCCTCTTCACCAATAAAACGGTGGTCGGGGAATTCTCGCGCTAAAAAATCTCTGATCACCTCCTGCGATTCGAAATCGGCTTTTGTGACCCAATCGCGAAATCCTTTCTTTTGAGGCGAGGCTTTCCCAAGCCATTTCAATAACACCTCGCCACCGAGACGCGCTGCTTCGCAAGCTGCCTGGCAGAATTCATTGAGCTCTTGTGGAGTTTCGGAATTCATAAATTCAAACTAAATTGATTGTTAGATTAAATATCGTCAGAGAAGAGACTGTTATATCTCGGGCTCTGTATTTATAGGAACCGGTCAGCAACTGCGCGGGTAAAATGAAACGCAATGAAATCTACTTTTCGGGAACCGTGCAAGGCGTTGGATTCCGGTTCAATTCCAAGCAGGTTTCTCGAGGCTACAACGTGACCGGAACGGTTGAGAATCTCGCCGATGGTCGGGTAAAGATGGTTTGTGAAGGCGATCTTGCGGAGATTCAAGCATTTATCGCCGCGGTTTGCCAAACGACTCAAGGCAGAGTTACCCAAACAGAGATCCTCGATAAGCCATTTCAAGGCGAATTTGAGACGTTTGAGATTATTGGCTGAGTAACGAGAAATCAGGTCTATCCCTTTGAAGAAAATGAACCTTGATAGCATAATAAGCGTAATTAACTGATGATAAAGTGATTCAGCTGATTTTCTTCCACCCACAAAGTCAAAAGTATGTCGCCCGCTCTTGCTTCGTCGATTTCTCCTTTGATCGCTCAAAGTATCAAGGTAACCAACTGGCTAACGCCCGTTTGGATCGTCTCGGTTGGAATCGCAATTGGTTTCTTGTTGGCATTGGTGATGCTCTTGAAGATCGTTGTGGCCCAAAAGATTCCGGGCATCAATACGGTCACTGAGAAACCGGCCCTGCGTTACTTGTTCGGGTTTGTGACTTCGTTAATCTACCTGGGTCTCTTTCTGGGCTTTTGTTACTGGCGATATGGAATTGATCGCTTCGATCAGGAATTCATTTTTCCGCTGTGCTTCGTTGTTCCGCTTTGTCTGTTGATGGGTTTTGGAGTTTGGAATCTTTGTGCTCGTCGCATGATTGGCGAGACCGGCGCGTTGTTTAACGAAGGCTTTCTCGGCTGGGTCAACAAAGTTTGCATTGCGATGTCGTTCTTCGCGTTGATTGGTTTTGGGCTTGGTATGGCCGACGGATTTGGTGTCATCAAGTTTGTTGATGAACCGATGGCGTTCGTTGATTCGCTGAAGCGATTGCCGTTTACCAAACCTGCCCGGATTGAGATTGAGATTCCGCCTACCGCCAAAGGCGATCAGGGGACGCCGATTCCAGTCGGTTTCATCGGAAATGAATTGCAGTGGATCTCATTCTCGACTGACCAAAAGCTCGAGGTAATGAGCGGCCCGATCCTTGAATCGTCCGACCCGGCGCTAATTCTCGAGGTACCGGTTCGAGAAGAAGCTTATACCTATGTGCAACGTCCCGACGGGCGTGGGAAAATTCCCTTGACTGAAGTTTCTGAGCTCTATGTTCGGAACGTGAATCGGAAATCTCCGGCCAAGGTCGAATTGGCTTGGGATCTTGCACCTGTCTACAAAGAAGTCGCCGTGATCCCGGTGGTTGCGCTGATTGTATTCGGCGGTTATTTGTTTTACATGATTCTGGCCAGGATGTGCCCCAAAGTATTTGCGATCGCGCATTCGACTTTCAAGACAGAAGTCAACCAGCCGCTTTACTTGCTGGTGTTGATTATCGGTGGGCTGTTTATGGTGGGCTCGATCTACGTGCCCTACAACACGTTCGGCGAAGATATCAAGATGTACAAAGATTCCGGGCTGACGTTGATTCGCGTGTTGGCAATTTTTCTGGCGATCTGGGCGGCAAGCAAATCAGTTGCCGCGGAAATTGAAGGTCGAACCGCGTTGACGGTATTATCAAAGCCCGTTGGTCGACGACAGTTTATCTTTGGGAAGTTTGCCGGGATTTCATTGGCGATCGCGTTAATGTTTATCGTTTTGGGACTCTGGTTTTTCGCTTGGGTGTCTTACAAGCCGATTTACGATTTTGCCGAAGCCTCCAAAGGACTTTGCGAATGGCCCGAGTGTTTTCTCGAAGCAACTCATATCGCACCGGGTATCTTTTTGTGCTTTTTGGAAGTGCTGGTCTTTGTCGCAATCAGTGTTGCGATTTCAACTCGGTTGGGTGTGTTGGCCAATTTTCTGATCTGTTTCTCGGTTTATGTTCTAGGCCATTTAACTCCGCTGTTGGTCCAATCCTCGATGGCTGAGTTTCAACCGATCGTTGTGTTTGGTCAGTTGGTCGCGATCGTGTTCCCGGTTTTGAATCATTATGATGTTCAAGCCGCGATCAATACCAACTCTGCCGTACCGCTGGAGTATCTCGGTTGGTCGATTATCTACACCGCCATTTACGGTTCTGTCGCGATGTTGTTGGCGCTGGTTTTGTTCGAAGACCGGGACTTGGCGTAGCAAGCTAGTTGAGCTTCCGAGAAAGGGCGGCTCGCTCCGCTATGGTTTGTGTGAGTCTGGCTAACTATTCGCCTCGAGCATCGTGCTCGCCGAAAGGTAGGCCCAGCATCGCAGGGGAAGTGCTGCGCTCTTGGATCTTCTTCTTGACTGGTACATTGCATGATCACTGTCACGGAGTAAGTCGTTCAGTTTCAGCACTGGCGCACTGGTAGAGCATCGACCGATTGCCCGCGCACAACCGGCTGGGACGTAAGACGTTGATCCGATTTATCTACCCCGATCATCGTGCCGATCCGATCGTTGATCCGGGGCTCGATGTGTCAGGCAGGCATCGCCTGACCTGCGTTAGCAGTACTTTTGAATAAAGCTACGCTGCTTTGCTTTGATCAGAATTTTCGAAACTGCGGAAGGGTATCGTTGGCTTGGAAGTTGAATCGATCATCCCAAAAGGCCCTGTCGATTGAGGCTCGTGCTTGGACCAACGATGGGCGGCCAGAGAATCGATAACCGATTGAGCTATCTGAACCGCTTCTTTACCTTGTTGAGCAGTAACCTGACACGGTTCATCGTCAAAGATCGCGGAGATCCAATTCTTTTGCTCGTTCAAAATCGCATTGGTTTTCGGGACTTCGATTTCCGACTTGGGAAGAATCCGGTTGAAAAGCTCTTCCCGAATGACGGCTTGTTGCTCGGGGGTGGTGTCGAGCAAATCGTACCTTCGATCCTTGATCCAGCCTGGGACTTTGACGAACGTGACTTTGCTTTGAGCCAAATCAACACTGGCAAAACCTTCGGTGCCAAAAACCTGAAACGAGCGTTGGGCTTGGTAACTACACCGTGAAGCCGTCAAATTGGCCACGCCGCCACAATCGAACTGAAGCCGTGCCTGAGCCATGTCTTCGTGGTGACCGAACACCGACATTCCCAAAGCTCGCGTTTCAATCAGTTTGCCCGGAAAGATCGAGTTGACCAGATCGATATCATGAATCATCAAGTCATGAACCACGCCGATGTCGGTCGACCGAAACGTGAAACCGCTCATTCGTGAAGCCTGAATGAATTTTGGCGTTCCGACCAGTTTCAGCGCTGACTTGATCGCCGGATTGTAGCGCTCAACATGTCCGACCGCGACGATACACTGGTGGCGATTGGCAAGATGAACCAACTGTTCGGCGTCGCTAACCGAATCAGTCATCGGCTTTTCGATCAGCGTGTGAATTTTGTGACTTAGGAGTTCTTGGGCGATCTCAAAGTGCATTCGCGTTGGCGTTGCGACAATCGCTGCATCGATTTTCCCGAACAGCTCTCGATAATCGTCCACCGTGGCGGTACCAAGTTCTTCGGCAATTTGCTTTCGAACTGTCGCACTGGGATCGGCGACGGCAACCAGCTGAGCATCGGTTTGTGTTTGCAACAGCCGAGCATGGATCTTTCCCAGGTGCCCAGCACCGACGACTGCAACTCGGAGCTTGGTCACGCGACTTTTCTCCTTGGTTCCCGACCTCGTCCGTGTCGACCTTCTTGCGACACTGAGACACGATCCAGGAACAATCTGACTTCGGGAAGCATGTCCCCTTTGGACGACAGGATTTCCTCGCAGTTGGCCAGTCCGACCCGAGCCCGGTACATCAACCGGTAAGCCTCATTGATGGCATCGATGACTTCTTGACGAAAATTGTTTCGGCGTAGACCAACAATGTTGACGCAGCGAGGTCTGGCAGGGCTTCCGTCTGCCAACATGAACGGAGCGACATCCTGAAGCACGCGAGTCGCGGCTCCGATAAACGTGTAGCTGCCAATGGAAGCGAAATGAACAATCGCCACCGAGCCGGACAAGGTCGCATGGTGCTCGACGTGAACGTGGCCGCCGAGCATGGAGCCGTGACCGATAATGATGTTGTCTGAGATCAGGCAGTCGTGAGCGATGTGGACACAGCCCATGAAGTAACAGTCGCTTCCAATTGTGGTCACGCCCTGCTCTTTTTCTGAAGCCCGATTGATCGTGACGCATTCACGAATCGTGTTTCGGTCACCAATCACGACTTTGGTGTCGGTACCGCGGTAGCTGATATCCTGAGGAGCGCCTCCGATTACCGCGCCAGGAGAAATGATATTATCCTCGCCGATGGTCACGTCGCCCAGGATCGTGACGCTGTTGATCAGCTTGGTTCGGGCGCCGATTTTGGCTTTTGGCCCAACGACACAAAATGGGCCGATCTCAACTCCAGGTCCGATTTGGGCCTCAGTGTCGACGCATGCCAGCGGCGAAATTTTGGCCGGAGTCGTATCGTCGGAGCGATCCGAATCGGGCGAGTCGTTATTAAATGGGAGTATTTCCACGTTTTGTTTCACGCTGACATACGGGATGGATAGGTTGTTACGATTTGTTGAAGCAAGGCAAACACCATTTGTGAATTCAGGCGATGCCCGCTTCGGTGAGCCGTGATTTTTCCGAACAGGTCTGCACCCGAGAGAGAAAAATCTCCGACCATGTCAAGCAATTTGTGTCGCGCACATTCGTCTTGAAAACGAAGTTCGTTTTCAATCGGCCCAACGTCGTTGAAAATGACAACGTTTTGATTCGTGACGCGTTTGCCAATTCCAAGCTTTTTTAGCTCGTTGGCTTCTTCGAGCAGAACGAATGTTCGTGCCGCTGAAATGTTGTTGGTAAAGTTTTCCGGTGTGATGAGCGAAGTAAACGTTTGCTGACCGATGGCCGGGCATTGATAATCAAGCTCATAAGTCAATTCCAGCTGTGGTTTATCGGTCGGCTGAGCTTCGAGCCAGACATCGTCGGTTCCGACGCGAATCGCAGATTCGATTCGAATGACGCGACGCAAGGATTTTAATTCGACGGTTTCGGTTTTGCTCAACGCATCGGTGAACGCCAAACTTGAACCATCGCAACCGGGCATCTCGGCTCGGTCGACATGGATCTCGCAATTGTCGATTCTCATTCCGGCTAACGCCGCCAGAACATGTTCCACCATTTCAACTGTCGAACCATTGGCGACCAGGGTTGTTCGCCTTGGACCATCAACTCGGTTCTGGATGACTGCGGAAATTCGTGGCTTGCCTGGAAGATCGGTTCGAACGAAAACGATTCCGGAGTCGGCTTCTGCGGGAACGAACGTTAACGTAACGTCTCGACCGCTCCAAAATCCGAATCCGGATACCGAGACCTGATCGGCGATGGTAGTTTGCTTTCGAGGTGAACCGTACAAGTTTTTAGCTTTCGAGCTTGAGATTTGATCAACGATCAAGATTGGGTACAGTCGCAAGCCAAAACCGGTTGCGACCGCGTTTGGCGTGGATTAGCGAAGGGGTTGTCCAGCAGCGGTACTGGCGGTTCCCTTTAATTGTCTGATCCTGCCAACAATCAGCTCAGTGATATCGTTTCCGGGGTTGTGATAGATCACGCTGCCGTTGACACGCTGCATGACCGAAGTCGGATTCTTCATATCCATTTCCTGGCTGTTGTAACGAAGCACCAGTTGGATTCCTTGAGCTTCACAGAGCTGGCCGATGATCTCGTTGACTTCAGTGTATGTATCGAAGTGCAGCTTGGCCTCTTTGACCATCAGGGCACGCATTTTGTCTCGCTGTTCGACTTCCATCGCAGCGGACTGCTGTGCCAGCGTAGTTTCAGCATTCTTGAACTCAGCCGAACCGGGCTTGTACTGTTTAAGCACCTCGGCCTTCTGGACCAGTTGTTGCTGAGACTGAACCGCAGCTTGCTGGAACGATTCGGCCTCTTGCTTCAGAGCCCCAAGCTCCTGGGAGAATTCAGGGTGACTCTTAAAGATCAACCCAATGTCAACGATCCCCACTTTGGTTTGGGCCATCGTTGCAGATACATTTGCCAAAAAAGCAATTAACAGGCAGGCGAAAAAAGCCGCGATCCATCGCATGTTTTTCACTTTCAGCACTCCTTGCTGTCGTGAGGTCTTGTTGTTCAAACATCAGCAATCCATTCGCTGAAACGTGCTCAAACAAGCCAATCAAATTGTCATCAAAATTCCGTGCGGGCCGCATTGTTGCGGGCTTAAGGGTTTACGTAAATAGATGTTTGGTGAAATTCTTAGTTGTTCAAGTCGACACTGCCAGCACTTTGAATCCTCGTGAATTGAATCACGCCTGCTGACAATTTAACTCGCTAAAAAACAGTTGGTATTCCTCGTCCGAGTTAATGTGTCGTCGAAAAGGTTTCTCTCAACTCGTCGGCGAGCTCGTGATAGCGGACGTAGAATCCTCGGGAGATAAACGCGAGATAAAAGTTTAATCCCAAAGAGCAAAACAACAGAAACAACACAAACCCATCGACTCGGTCGTCACGACTGCCCGTTGCGACTGCCGAGCCGGGCCCTGCCACGGCTGTTTTGTAGTTGCTGATTCCTAGTCCAGTTTTGGAGGCAACTCGGGGCGAGAGATCTTCATTGCGGTCGGGTGCTCGAAATCCGTTATCCGAATGATCAACCTGGTTACGGGCAAGGTCGTTGGATCGCGACCTGCGGGTTCGCTTAATATCCGGTTCAGGTTCATCGTCGGGGTAGTAGTGCATGCCCGAATTATTATTTCTGTTGTGCACCGAGTTCTGGGCGATCCCTTGGTTGTATGCCACGCGTGGTTGTTCACTATAGAAGTGGTTCCGGCTCTGTTGAGCTGTCGCCAAATTCAAATTGTATTCCTGCTCGTCGAGCAGCAAGCGTTTGCGATTCAAGGAATCTTGTTGACTACTTAGCAAGCTCTCTCTTCGTTCGAGTTCCCAAATCGCTCGGTCATAGGCAAGTTGTTGATCAACCGTAAGTCGCGAAACCGGAGCCGCCGGGGCGTTGAGGATCGGGTAATGCTGAGTTGGCGGCAGCGTTTGAGCTTGCGATTGAAGTCGTCTTTGCTTGATAAGCTCCTGTTCTTGAGCCCACTTCCATTGAGCGAACTCATGTTCTGCTTGTTCACGCTGAAGCCGCTGGGCATTTTGGCGAGCCATTTCTTCTTCGTATTCTCGATGTCTCTGTTCGGCTTCCCATTTGGCTTTCATGGAGTCGAGCGTGCTTTGTCGATTGTCTTGGACGTTGTTTAGGTGCGAATGGTTCTGAGCAACAGTGTTTTCCTCGTCAGGAAATCGCCACCCACCGTTGTCTTGATTGTTGTTGCCAACAAAATTATTTTCCCGCGGATTCAAAGCTGGATTGTTTTGGGTGGTTTGATTGGGTGGTCTCCAGGCTCCCGCCGCCGGCAGCGTTGGTCCCATAAAGTCCACATCACCTGGCTCGTGGGGAGCTGGAAGCGGAATGAACGGCGCTCGGGAAGAATTTCGGGGCGAACGATCGGCTGTGTTTTGGCGACCAAAAGCGATTTGGTTCGATGTTGCTGAATTGTCTCGCGTTGGGGGGCTCACCGCGGGAGCCGCCAACACAGGAGCTCTAACCGCAGGTTCTCTGGCAGCAGGTGCCGTAAACGTGTTTTGGGAGGATGGACGCGCGGCTGGTTTTGATGCCACATTGTTTTGAGCACCTTCATAGAAGACTTCAATCGCCCGATATCTGCCACGCTCTGCGTGATTAAATTCCATCGATAGTTGATTGTTTTGAAGCGCCATTAGATCGGCGTTGGTCAAGCCAAACCGAAGCACACCCTTGCCGTTATCTTGCCCTCGCACTGCCTTCTTGGAGAGAGAGCCAAGGTTTTTGCCTTCGGGGTACAACGTAACGCCATTGACGACGTTGAGGTCGAGTTTTTCACCGGATTGGGAAACCGGAGCGATGGTCGAGAAAAGCACTTTTCCCAAGCGCAGGTCGCGAATCGCTTGCTCGGGAACTCCGATCTCAAGCGGCTTAAGTAGGCTATGTTGCGTTCCCGCAGGATCAGGACTGGTTTTAGATGAACTTCCTTGCTGACCTACGACAATCCCTGTCGTCAGGAACATCAGCAGAGTTACCATTAATCCCTTCATGGAATCTCTCCAACTTTCAAGTGTTACTCGGAATAGCGGATGATAGCGACTCTCTTACAATCGGGTAAAGAGCGAATTTAAATAGTTTTGGTCGACTCTGCGATCTTGCTTGGCTGAGGATCGGATCTCGGCTGAAATCCATTACACTCTTAAAGACTTGGTCTTGTTTGTGGTTCTTGGTGATTCAAAACCCTCTCGGAGCGGTGCAAGTTGCCAATAGAGCCGAAAAAATGATCGCCATAAAATTACGCTATCACAAACCTAAGTCCCCCAGGTTCTCCAGGTTTTTGGGTAGCCATGACAGCACGTAATCTCAACAATTCTCGATCGTGGTGCTTTACCAATTGCAGAGTTTAAAAATCGCTGCCAAGCGTTTAGTACCTTCAAAGTTTGCATACCACAAATCCTTGCCTGAGCAGAATCGAACTGACATGCCGAAATCTTCCGATTCGAAATCCAGGATCGCTTGGGTTCAAATGTTTCGGATACTTGTTGCGATCTTTGTCGTGGCGGCAATTGCTTACACGGTCTGGAAGTCCGCGAGTCAGTTGCGGGAAAACGAGTTTGATTTCCGCAGCGTGGCTTGGATTTGGTGGGTGTGTTCACTTGCTTGTTATATCGGAACATTGGCCTGTTCCTGCCTGTTCTGGCATCGCGTTTTGCTGGCGTTCAACCAGCGTCCCCGGATTGTTGATTCCTTTCTCGCTTTTTTCGCCAGCCAGTTAGGCAAGTACATTCCGGGTAAAGCGATGGTGGTCGTCATTCGAACCGATTTGATTCGAGGCGACCAAGTCAAAACGGGGCCCGCAGCGGCAAGTGTTTTTGTCGAGACACTGACTTGGATTTTTGTTGGCTCGGCGATCGCGAGTCTACTACTGATCTTCCGGTTTCGCGATCAATTGGCGCTTCAAGTAACCGCAGGCGTGTTGACGCTCGCGGCCGGCGCGTTGACTTGGCCGCCTTTGTTTCGCCGAATTGCGCTGAAGGTCGGCGGTATCGGCGGAAAGAAAATTGTCAAAACGTTTGATGGTTTGTCTCTCAAGACAATGGTGTTTGGTTGGGGCTTGCTGGCGGTCGGGTGGTGTCTCAATGGTTTTAGTCTCTGGTTGGTGTTGCGTGGATTGCCCGAGACCAACGTAACATGGTCCGATTACCCGTTGGCGTTGGCGTGCGTTTCTTTGGCTACGGTAGCGGGATTTGTTTCTTTGCTTCCCGGGGGAATCGGTGTTCGAGAGCTTGTGATGATTCCACTATTGGGGGCTCGTTTTGGCTCGGTCAATGCAATTGTTGCGGCGGTTGTTATTCGAGTTGTTTGGCTGGCAGCCGAATTGTTGACCTCGGGCGTGATCTATTTGTTTCGTCGATCTATTACTAGGCTTTTTCCCTAAGGTCACTACGACATGACGCGCGGGGCGATGTCCTCGCGGTTAAACGAGCAGGGACGCGGTTC
>CAYSQZ010000073.1:0-20254 GCA_964433035.1 uncultured Pirellulaceae bacterium
CGTTTTTAAGCCGTCGCGCTTGGAACATAACGCAAATGGTAACCCGAAGCGTAAGCGAGGATCCCCATTGCTCCTCGCTTACGCTTCGGGTTACCAATAGAACGATAGCCTCTCCGCGAAAGATGCGTGAACCGGAAGGCGACTTTAGGTACAAAGCCTGGTTTTATTCCTCGGGCGGTTGGTATCCAACGGGCGAAACCTGCTCGAGGTCAAACTCTTGTCTTGAGAGTGCGACATAATTGAGCCCAATTGATACTTGCTCACCGGTAGAGACGCGCTGGCCGTTCTCGTCCAGGCGCGCATTCATCGTTGCTTTCTTGCCGGAATGGCAAATCGTCTTGATCTCACCAAGAGAATCGGCCCAAGCCAGTAAGTACTTGCTTCCCTCAAACGGCTCGCCGAGAAAATCGGTTCTCAGTCCGTAGCAGAGGACGGGAATTTTAAGCCGATCACAAACCAGTGTTAGTTGAAGCACTTGCTTTGCCGTCAAAAACTGCGCTTCATCAACGAAGATACAAGCGGTCGGTGATTGCTTGTGTTCGTCTCGAATGTGAACGAACAGATCAAAATCATTTGGAAACGCGAATGCTTCTCGTTGGAGCCCAATGCGTGACGAGATTTTCCCAACCCCCGCCCGGTCGTCAATAATTGGCGTGTACAACAGAACCCGCATTCCTTGCTCTTCGTAGTTGTACGCTGCTTGCAGCAGGGTTGTGCTTTTCCCAGCGTTCATTGCCGAGTAATAAAAGTATAACTTCGCCATTTCCTGAGGCTCTTTCCGTCAGTCGGATTGTATTGGCAACCATCATCTTTGGTCAGCTCACAAATGTAGCCTCAGAGTCCAAAGACGCGACGCAGGAACACAGTTTACCCAAATGCAGATTTGAAAACAGCGGTAGAGTTACAGCAACAAAGCCCAACAGTGCGCTCGCCCCGGATTTGGAGCGTCCGCCCGTATAGGCACGTCCCGATGTATCCGAAAATCCACTTTGCCGTTCTCCTGCTACGCCGGTTAGAGAATTTGATGAGGTCTGGACCGCGTGTTATGATTAAGCGCCGGTTTATGTCTCAGCTTTCTTTTGCAATGGACTCGTTGATGAAAAAGCACTTATTCGCGCTGGGAACTTTTTTGACGACCCTCGCCACGTTTGGCTGTTCGGGCACACCGGAAAATGCCGCTGCACCCATCGCGGGCGGGCAGCAAAACTCTTTGCACGCAGGATCGACAAACGACTCGGCCGACCAACTCGCATCATCTGACGCGGCGCTTGCTGAAGCACAAACCGTCCGCATTGGCGCAATAGACTGGTACGTCAATTACGACCAAGCGATGGCGGCCGCGCGGCAGACCTGCCGACCGGTGTGGCTACATTTCGGAGAAAACCCGGGCTGAGCTGGCTGTCGTCATTTTGCGAGCGGTCCGCTCGCTAACGGACAAGTTGTTGCAGCATCGGCCGACTTTGTGCCTGTATTTATTGACACGCTCGGCGACGCGACGCAATATAAACGTTTCAATGAGAGTTTTGGCAGCTACCCCGTTCTTCGAGTCCACAATCTAAAAGGCGCAGAAATTGGTGGTCGCATCAATGGAAACCTGGTCGCCGGTCGAATTCCCGTCAGTCAGATTCTCGCACAATTCAAGACCGCCAAAGCAGCGTTTAGTCGTTGATGGAAGTACCTATGCGGCGCCCAACGTCAAGCAACACCCAACGCGCTGGGAAACGTTCGTCACGTTTCACGTTGCGTTCGTTGCTACTCTTGGTAGCGGGCGTAGGTGTGTGGTTGAGCTGGCTGAATTCCATTGCCGTTGATCAGCGCGCTGTTTTTCAGATTGTTAGCGATTGCGGGGGGACGGTTTACTTTCGACATCAAGAAGATGACGCTGCGGCCACACCGCCCCTTCGAACTTGGCTTGCTTCGCAAATTGGCGATGAATTTGTGTTTTCAATATCCGGCGTCTACTTGGAAGGAACGAATGTGGACGACACCACCGCCGAACAGCTCGCCTCTCGTCTGGAACGACTTCGGTATTTGAAATGGTTGGAGTTTCGAGGAACTAAGATCTCCGATACGGGCGTGCAACATCTTACCGGAGTGAAGTCTTTGGAACGGTTGTTTATTAGGCCACTGCGAGATCCAGGACCAATTTACAAGCCGCCCAACCCGATCGGAATCACAGACGCAGCTCTTGAATCAATTGCCAAGCTGAAAAATCTCAAATGTCTTTCGATTAGCCATGGAAAGGTCAGCGGCGAAGGGTTCCAACATCTTTCGAGGCTATCGCGAATGGAGGAACTCTATCTTCAATCAACGGACATTCAAGACGATGATCTGGCACACCTTAAGGGACTGAAACAACTAAGGGAAATCATGCTATGGAAGTCGGACGTATCGGACGCGGGTCTCACGCACCTGAGTCACCTGCCCAATCTTGAGAACGTTTACCTTGTTAAAAGCAAGATTACCGATGATGGTTTACGGATGCTCACAACCAACCACAAACTTCAAATCATTGATGTCAGTAGCACAAAGATCACCGACAAAGGTCTGATCGGCTTTGAAAAGTTGCAGTCGCTGGTCGAACTACGCCTCTTTGACACTCAGATTTCAGATGATGGACTCCCGCCCCTGAAAAGCCTTAAGAGCTTGCGCGATCTCGACCTCGGACAAACGTCAATTACTGATGTAGGCCTCAAGCAGATGGAATCCTGGAAACATCTACGCAATCTCAAGGTATCTGCAGCCAACAAGGTGAGTCCCGCGGCAGTCCTAAGACTGAGAAATGCATTGCCGAAATGTCTCGTATACTAAAACGCTGCCAAAGTAAGGTAGAGGAACCTCGTTAAGAGTTGCCTTTGTGCCGAGTGATTCGGAAGTCTTGACGACTTCCGCTACGGTGCGGCGGCTATTTGGCTTAGTCGTGAAACAGCAGCTTCGTTTCAGGCGAGTGGTTTCTGACGAACATGAAAACGTCTTCGATGTTGATCGCGGTTGCTGAAGATGCCTTTATTCGCGAGGCCCAAGCGGCTAAAAAAATCAAAGCTCCCCACGAAAGAGATGCGTAGGCGCCTGCCTACATTCGCGGGGAAGACTGAAATCCTATTGGCAACCCGAAGCGTAAGCGAGGAATAGTGCAGATCATCGAGGCTTCTCGCTACGCATCGGTTACCATTGGCACCTATTGCGCGATTCGCGATGACTCACTCGGGCGTATTGATCCGGAATTAAATAGAAAGCTTCAAAGCTAAAGCAGACTTTAAGCAGAAATCCTAGATCGCGTTTTGCTTGACAGGTAATCCGGCGCGATTGGTAACGGGAGCGTCAAATTCCATTTCGCTCAAATTCTTGGGGCCCCGCCTTTTGAATAGGTACGACAGTAATGTCAATAAGGCGATTCCCAATGCAATTCCACCGGCCATTTTACTTAGCTCCAGCGAAGCCTCTCCAAGCACTGGGTTTTCTGCCGGATAGCCGCAATGCAAAATGACTGACCTGGAGAAATCCAGATTCTTGTAGCTCTGTGCCAACGACGAATGCGCTGCGTTTTCAAGCTCCTGGCGTCGAGGCCAGTAGGTAGTGTCAAGCTCACCCGTGGCCAGCAATTGATCCAACTGCTCTTCGTCGGTGATACCCTTAAGATTCACCAGTACCGCTTGGTATCCGTAGGTGATCTTTTTCTTATGAGAGGAAAACAAAGCCAAGCAAACATCGTCCCACTTGCCGTCTCCGTCGTAGTCGAAATCAGCCTTGTATTTTCCGACGGCGAACTCTGAGAGCTTGATTCGAGTGGTCACCTTTGGCTTCTCGGCAAGCAAGTCCTGGCATGTCAAAGGCTGCCCCTCACCGACCAACTGCTCAACTTCTTCCTCAACCTTCATGCTCAAGTGAGCAACGACCGCGCAGCATCCGGCAAAGCAGATGCAGACCAGGATGATGAATTTGCGGATCATTGTTCAAGAAAACAGAGTGAGTGGAATCGTTATCTAGAGCTATTTGGCTCGCGAAAACGTACGTCGCAATAAGAATTTAGGGAGAAGTCACGAAGAAAAAGACCTTTTTGCACGAACACTGTGCCGGTTCTGACGATTATTCGTGGATTTATCTTCCCTATCGGGAAGCTTCGGCGCGGAACGAGTTTCGGCCAACGGACCAAACAGAGTGAATATTGTCGTGAGTGAGTGACGGATCTCTAAGTCGCTGGAGTCCTATTGGTCCAAAGATAGATACCGCAGTGCAACCCGCCCGGCAGTCCATGCATGCTTCTACAAAATCCCAACGGAGTTGGCTGGCTTTTCTACGTGTGACGAAACCCTGTTACTTTTTTTCGCTAAGCTTGAGCACTTTTTCAATGAACTCGTTTTGGCGAGACTTCGTTATCTGGGAATCCAGAAGCTTACGCAGCGATTCGAACCTCTTAGTGATGTAGTCGGTTTCACGGGTGTCTGACGTTTTGAGCTTTAGCAAACTCTCATCTTCGCTCATGCTGTTTTTGAAGTCCGTGGGCGTATCGAGATCCTTCAAATCTTTTAGCGCGGATTTGGCGGTCTCCAGGTCATCTTCTTCCAAAGCCGCAGCAATCTCAGCCTCTAACACTTCACGACGGATGACCAAGCTCAAAATTTCGTTCTGAAGCCCCGTGATAATCCCTTCGGCAAATAGCCGCGTTTCATCGTTTGGCAGTTGTGTTGAAACCGAATCATAAAGACCAGGTATCACTGGCAGTCGCCGCAGCGCGCGAGCGCCTCGTTTTACATAGATGATCCGAAGTCCATCGGGGCTGGGAGGAATATCAAAACCACCTCGCCAATTGGTTTTTCCCAGAAAATCCGATTTCTCATCGATACTCGACCCCGGGCGACGGGACCAAATTTCGAATCCCTCAAGTGGCGATTTTTCTTTGCCAGGAGCATACAAATATAATGTCGTCGTGTTCTCTGGCGGGCGAATCACCAACGCAAGCTTCTGGGCTCGCTTACTTTTACGCTGTGCCAGAGGCGCCCGATGATAAGACTCGATCGATGCTTTAACCACCGGACCGGCTTGTTCGCTGACCGTCAAATACGTGAACTCGATAGGTTCGAGCTTAACCAGATTCCCTTTTCGATCGGTCCTCCGAATAACAGGCAACATGCGATCCTGATCTCGAAAATAAACGGGAGAGCTTTCGATGTGCTCAGCCGTCCACTCGAACCAATCTTCTTGGGTCTGAGGTCCGTCCTGCGGAGAATCTGCGGTAGCCGTGGGGTCGGCGGAGGGATTGTCAGCTAGCGGATCACTCTCGCCCGGCTCATTGTTGGCCTCCAAGCTCCCGGGGCGATACGTTTTTCGAGTTGTGACTGAGCTTTGGATCCCGCGAATCTGCATCACGACTTCTTTTCGAATCCGTTTTCTGCCACTCTCATCTTCATAGCTGATTTGATCAATCCGGTCGATCTTGGCAAGCGGCATGAATGCTCGCATGATACCGTCCATGATCGACGGCCCCAGTCCAGACAGCTGAGCCAAATTGCGCTCAACGACTGGCCCCCACTGCTGGGTCGTGATATCCAGCTCCCTGACTCGGACGTTGGTCTGTCCAAAATCGCTGTTGATACACACGATCATCAGCTTGTCATAAGTCTGAATCGATTCGAGCTCAGCAACATCGGCGAGTTTTTCAGGTTGCTCAAGATATTTGCTAAACCGATGTCGCCATTTTGAAGGCGCCAAGCCAGTGGTCAGATCCCAACCGCTGGGGTCGACCAGTTCTGATCGGCGGGTAACGTCCAGAGCAACCGTCCGATACACAGAATTTAAAGCAGGTGAACCGTCCAGACAGAACCAAACCGCAACTTGATACGGTCGATACTCCCAGGCCCTGTCCCGCGTTTGGGCAAGATCCTGATCATCGAAATCAGGTACGAATTCCTGCTCTGCGGGGGCTTCAGGCTGAGCTTGAGCTTCTTCACCGCTTGCCTCCTCGGTTGCTTGAGCATGATCGAATTTGAGCGCAGAGGCTTTTTCAGGCTTATTTGCCGAGCCAGACTCCTGAAGCGGAAAAGCCGCCAGTTGCCGGGGAACAAGAAGGCAAGCCACAAAAGCAATGGTAAAAAATCCGGCAACAAACAACGCAAAAGTTTGACGTTGAGGCTGGGCGCAAATGCGGTCGCCTCGGTCGAGTTGGCTTTGATTACTTTTCATTTTTACCAGTCCCTTCTTCGACTTTTAGATCGATGTTCCACCGATCGACGTTCTGGTAAAGGTGAATCAAATCCCGCCCGATTTCTTTGACCGTTGATCGGAAGGCATAGTGTTCCTTGATTTGCCAAAGCGGCAAAATCGAAAGATCGACTGCCACTTGGCGGTGAAGGGTTCGGAGTTTAGAACAAGCGTCCCGCCAACTCTCTGAATAGCTGAGCTTCTGCAATGTTTGTTCAATCGGCGCGCTGACTTTTTTGGCAAATCCATTTAGCCCAATCAATTTGGCCGCATCGGTCAACGGCTCTTCTACTGTGACTTCCAAGTACAAAAAGTCCCAAAGGCTATCACTGGGAACCGACTGTCCTGGCTCAAGCGGACGCGTCGACGTGTTGATCCCGATTTCAGTCCACATTCGGGCGATCGCTTCGGCCGCGTCGGATGCGGTGCTGCTGGAAGGATGCGCGATCACTAGTTTGGGTGCTGGAATTGGATCAGGCTGAACAGGAGGTTTGGCCCGCAAGGACAAATTGTTCATCACCATTCCCAACTGCGAATCGAAAGGTAGCAGGCGAACGCCGCTGTCATAGCCATATGAAATTTGATCGCTGTCTTCGGTACCAATCGGAAACGGTCCGCTCAGAGCTTCGCAACCATCGATTTCCTGGCCGCCACAGATTACATCACGAACCAGCAACTCCCGGTCAATTGCAAACGACAATCCCTGACGAAAATTATTGTTGCTTTCCAGCTCTCCTCGAATTTTGGGAATCAGCATGTGTACTGTTGGTAAAACATAAGCTCTTACTCGAACGCCGGGAGCAGATTTTAGACGATCTAAATCAGCCGGCGGTACGCGATCAACAACATCGATATTATTGGCGATCAAATCGTCCACCGCAGTTGAAGCCGACTTGAACATCTGCTCAACAATTACGGGATGTTGGCGGTTCTCACGACGTTGATATCTGGGATTGAGTTCGTAAGTTTCAAAGCCTTCTTCTCGAGCCGTTAAAACATAGGCACCATTGGGATCCGGAACTCCGTTTTCATCGGCATCATTGTACGGAATGTTAAGCAACGATTCGGGCCGAATAAATGGCGAACGCAGCGTAACTGCCACACGGCTCTGGTCGATGATTTTCACCGACTCGCAAATCTTGTCCCAGGCTTCATTGTAGATTGGCGATTCAGGATCGGCCAGCGAAAGCAAACGCAGCGAGACCTGAAACGCGTTAACTTTGGGAACCGCAAAGCTGGGAACTTCGTCCTTGATTTCGAACACATATTTCAAGCCAATTTCGTCAGCTCGATAGATCACGCCGTTGAGAAAACTCCACTTACCACCTTCGTCGGTTAGCCCATCAAGTTCAACAAGCGTTCGCTGAGTAAGACGTCCGACTCTCCGGGCTCCCCAATGCTCGGTTCGACCCGGCGAAGCATCGCCGGCTTCCTGGGTTACGCCCACCACGACCAGAGGGAATTCTCGCAGAATTTCAGCTTGAACGGCTGCGACTTGTGGTTGCCCGGGTGCCATTTGTTCAGCCTGTTTGATGGCCAAATGAGCTTGTCGCCCCTCACCTCGCCCAGCCAACTCGCGAGCACGGGCGACTAATTCCTTACTACGTTTTACAAATCGTCCCCGCCACTCCTTTTCCAGATTGCTGGCATCTTTGCCGTATTTTTCAGCGACCGATTCGACCGAGCGACGGACGCCAATGAAATCCTCGGCCTCAAACTGCTTCTTGATGATACCGTGATAACAAGCCATCACGATATCGATCAATGAACGCTCCAGCCCGCCAGGCCGCCAGGAAGGATTCTGTTGGTAGATGTCCTCGTAAATCGAAAGTGCCAATTCGAACTCGCCGGTTTCAAAGTTTCGCCGACCATCGTCAAACAACAATTCCTTTAACGTCGATACAAATTCGGGGTCGTTCTTACCACCATTGTCATAAACCCAAAGGAGATTGCGAAATGCCTTGGGGAAGTCCTTCTGCTTTTTCCAAGCCTCTGCCTCTTGAAGCAACACATCAGCAAACGTGGAAACTCTTTCCACGCTGTCCCAAGGCACCTCCAGCAAGTCTTCACCGTCCTCGAAGAACTCGAAAACCAAAATACCTTTGGAAGGAAGCCCGCCTGGTGGGACTTTGTCACCCAGTGGCTTAACTTTCAATATCGCATTTTCACCACTGGCGTTAAGAATGATTAGATCGAACGGATCTCCATCGATAAACGGACCAACCAAATCCGATCTCTCGATCCACTGAGCCTGGCAAGGTGAAGCGACAAAAGACTGCAAGGCAATTGCAGAGGCAATCGTAAACAGCAGTATTGCGGTTGGTCGACTAACTCTACTCAGCTTTTGGGTAAACCAGAAGTAAGCCATTTTGCTTTTTTGGCTTTCATTCATGCTATTGCTCCAACGATCTGCTGAAATCAACTACGTGAACCGTTCCATCGCGACCAGCGAAAACAGTTTTATCCCCGTTGCGAAGGGGCTCATGAACAATCGGCTCGCCAATTTTAAACTCACGAGCCAGTTCGCCCGATGCGGCGTCGAGCATCGCAACTTTACCACTACTGAACGTCAGCACCAATTGCGAGCCTGCCATTGTCGGATTGGTCGCCAATTTGTCGTTAGGAATTTCGACATTCCATTTTTTGGACAAATCAACACCAAAACAATAGAGCTTGTCGTCATCAAGCTGGACCAGTAGTCCGCTTTTGGTAATCCAGGGACCGGCCACAACTGAGCCGTTTAGCGGAACCTCTGCCGAAACGGCTGGTGTTTGATTGGCAGTTATCGAGGCCAAAAATTCGTCTGGGCCCTTGCCGATGACGGCAAAAATTTGTTTCTCATTGTTGACCAATCTCGAACGAAAGCTGATTCCAGGATCGCTGAAAGCTCCAACTTGAGTGACCAGTTTTTTGTTGGCCACCGAGAGCAAGTAAAGAGCGCTTCCTGAACCATCGTCCAACGCCCCCGCAGCGATCGCGAATACTTCCTCGCTGAGCCGCGTGGGCTCAAACCAATTGATTGCATTGGCCGGCCTAACCTCTGGCTGAAATGGAGTACCAACAAGTTGTCCGTTTGCCGGATTAATACGGGAGACAAATCCAGCCGATGATGCCACGATCAAGTCGCTGCCCATCGCCAGCGGCGGACAAACTGGCTTGTCGGCTGGTGGGGCGAGCAATCCCAATTTGACCTGCCCCGTGGAACCTTGGCCCAACAACAGGTCTTTACTGCCAGCCGGACCAAGGCAAGCGAACGTGTTTTTGCTGACTGGAATCAGATGCTTAAACTTTAAATTTTCGACAATCGTACTGGCTCTGGCCTTGGCATCGACATACCCTGACTCGATCGCCTTGCCGTCGACTTCGAACAGATCGCCTTGATTGGAGACAGCTACCAGTGAGTCACCAAATTTCATCATCGGCCCAGCCAGCTCTCCTCCAAAATCAGTTCTCCAAACCGGCTTGAGTGTTTTCGAATCTACCAGCGATGCCGAGATCATGCCCGAATTGTTTCGCCGCCGAACGTGGAAAAGATGATCGTCGAGTTTTTGCATCGGCGAGATGAAGGTATCATTGGGCTCCAAAATCAAGGGACGATCAATGGCCCCGTTTCCGCTTCGTTTGACCTTGCAGCGAGCAATCGCCCGATCCGCAACCCAGATATTACTGCCCTCGGTCAAGGTAAACGTCGGCTGGTTGGCTTCAACGTCCAGCCCGTTGCCAAACTGAGTAACAGGAGATTGCTCTGAGTTGGGAGAAAGCTCCAGAATCTTGAGTTGGCCGTTGTCGGAATTAAGCAGCATCCAACGCCCGAACCTGGCAATTGGAGTCGTAATGGGGCCATCGGTAATTCGAGAAAGCATTTGGACCGGCTTAATCTCTCGCCCGTTTTCGCCTTTAAGCACTAACAGGTTGCAATGATCGCCACCGTTGATACACACCAAAATGTATCCCTGCCAAGCAACTGGCGGGACAGAAATACTGCCTGGCGAATGCCCGAGGTAATAAACTTCCTGGCAGGAATAGTCTCTAGACGAAATGATGTAGAGATTGTCTGAGTAGCCGACCTGATAGACATAAGGGTCACGCGATGCGACCATCGAACTGGTACTGGCGACGATATTGTCGGCTCCCAGCCGTTCTTGTTGTCGCGGTAACTGAGCCGTCTGTTCTACCGCACCGTTGGCCGCATTGAACTGGATGATTTTGCCGGCTTGAGTTGTAACCACGATCACTTTGTCGGCGACAGTGGGAGACATAAACGGCTCTCCAATTTCGGCACGCCATTTGATCGCCCCAGTGTCTTTGGAGATCACTGCAACTTCGTGTTTCTCCTGATCGCCAATGCAGAGAAAATCTTCGTTGACCGGTTGTGGTTGAATATCGGTGGCGAATCCAACATGGCGTCGCCATTTGATGATGCCTTCACCTGCATCGATTCCGTACACCGAACCGTCAGCCAGAAACGCAATCGTCTCACCCTTAAGTGACTCGAGTGCTTCGCCGGTTCGTGTGCCCAGGACGACGGTCTTTTGGATCAAGGAAGGTCGTTCTTCTGCCGCAGTCGCAATGTTGACTTCTGCAGGCTTCACCAAAGCACTTTCCTTGGCGCTAATCTCAAGCATCAACTGCCGAATTGGCTTTCGGCTGGCCAAGTCACCATAATTTCGAATCAGTTTCTGATAAGTTGCAAACGCTGCAGCCGTTTCGCCTTGCTCACCCAGCTCGGCAATCTTTTGCCGGTCGGAGTTGTAACGCTTCTCCTTATCAATCTGTCCGACAACCGTCTTAATATTGTTGTCAATCTTGGCGAAATTTGCGGCAACCGACGGAATCTTTCGCGCACTGGAAGTCACATACTGCGGTTTGTCGACGGTCGCTTTGTAGGTGTTTATAACCTCAATCTTTTTTTCCATTTCAGCAAGATCGGTAAGCTTGGTGGCTTTGGTGGAAATTTCGACCAACGAACTGGGCAACATCACAGCCAAATCGTCTCTCAAGATATCAAGCTTCTCACCTTCGGTTTCCAGTTCAGGCAGCAGCGTATTGGACTGCTGGATAACCTCAGACCAATTTTTGGTACCGAAAGTACCTCGGATAATCGAATGGATACGGCGAGCACGAGCAGTGGCAGCGTCTTTGTGATTTGGGAATCGTTCGAGATAGGCTTCGTACTTTTTAGTAGCGTCGCCCCAGGATTGGTTATTAAAACTGGTGCTCGCCGCTTCGTACATGTCTTCAGCCGTCTGGCCACTGGTGGCGAAATAGAGCACCACAAGTCCGATAGCCAAGGTTCCCAAAATCCCAAACCCAATATAAAGCCATTTAGTTGCCCATTGGTCGCGCTGGTTTCGCTTTCCAGCAAAAGAAGCCAGCTTCGATTCAGTCTGCTGCTCTGCTCCTGAACCTCCGAAGTCATCCATTCCAAACCCGTCCAAGCCACCATCCATCGGCGAGTCGATCGGTGTTACTACCTGAGTCATTTCAACCGGTTGAACGGGTTCTTCACCGACCACCCTCGCCAGGGCGCCACCATCCATGATTGTCTCTTGGGGAACGACAATCGGTTCCCCCGCATCGTCGAGTGGTTCGACAATCGGCTCGACAACTGGCTCCACGATCGGTTCAACGACCGGCTCGACAACCTCCTCGGGGCTAATTCCCATCAGGGCGTTGGTGTCGTAATCCTTTTCAACTGGCTGTACGACCTCGATTTCGTCGGCCGTGGGCGTAGCTTTTTTGGGCTTGGACTTCAGCAGCCGGGAGGCCTGTTTTTTGGTCAGCTCGCCCTTCTTGATCAGATAACTCAAGACCGCCTTGGGTTTAACTTTTTTATTCGGGTCCTCAACCTGTTTACGGATCTTGTCCAGAGCTTTCTCGTCGATAGATCCAAGGGATTCCAGTTTTTCTAATAACTGTCGGGGTGACATTGGGGCACTTCCTCTTGCCTTGAACAGGTTCTTAAAACCAATCAAGGTCTAACTAAGGCCGTATAAGGCCAAATTAAATTTTATTGCGGAGTCAATCGCCTGGAGATTTAGCATCCGGGCTTGGAGAAACTAAAAATCCTCATCCGTTGTTTGAATTTCTATTTGATCAAGATTGTTTATCAATCCAGCATCCCAAGCCGTGACGACTTTTTCGTGGAACGATTCCTCGTGGGCTCGAATGATCAGTCGAGTCGCACTGGAAGTCGCTTTGGCATCTTTGACTCTGGCCCGCATTTCGCTTTCACTGGGGCACTCCACTTCTTCAGAGTCTCTGGTCGTAACGTAGTAGGTGTTGTTCTGGTCAATATTGACCTGAATGTAGTCGTCAGGCTGTTCGTCGTTCTCTTGCACGTTGGTACTGGGATCATCGGAAGTTGCGTGAGGTTGCTCGAGCGACGATTGCAACGTGAACGAAGCCGTCACCATAAAGAAGATTAACAACAGAAACGTGACGTCAACCATGGGCGTCATATCAAGTTCATCCTCGGGGATTTCCTGCTGATCAGACCCCAGCGGTTGCTCAATTTCTTCCTCTTCCTCTTCTTCATCAATCCCACGCCAACCCATCGATTTAAATTTGAGGTCATCCGGGTTATTGGGGTGCGACTGAGAATCGGGCTCCGATGTCGCGTCTTGAGCCTTCATCTTCTCATCGAGGTCCGTAAACTGCCCCGTCGGCTTGTTCAAACCAAAACCCGCCTTGTTCTTTTTGGGATCAGGATTGTCCCCGTCTGAATCAAGATTGTTTTCTTCGTCGTTCATCATTCTTCTCTTCTATGGTGGCCTTGGGCTTGGCTTTTTTTACTTACTGCTCTTCCTCGATACCAATGTAGATTTTTCGTGATCTGGCCAATTCGGAATTGAACACGCCCCGTTTGACCAATTCCACCATTCCCGTTTTCACCTTCCCTGACGCTTTGACGAGGATCGCTTCTTTGGTGGGGTGAGTCGAGAGTTCATCCTCAACATATGCTGCGATCATTTCCTCCTGGGTTTCCGGGTCAGCTTCAGGAATCTTGGTTTCCTGTCCCATCGAAGTGCCCTTGAAAATCGCTACCTTGTCAGAATCATCTTTGTCCGCAACAACGATCAACGTGACCGCACTTTTATCCTGAATCGCTGTACCGTAACTGGCCACCGGGAGATCAACCGCTGCCTGAGGGTCCATTTTGGATACCACGACAAAAAACGCCAGCAGCAAAAACGTTACATCGATCATCGGAGTGATGTCGAGTTCGCCGTCGTCTTTGTTGCGTCTCCGTTTGGGAACCGAGATTTTTTCTTCTTCAGCCATTTGAAATATTTCTTCGAGTTGCCAATGTCTGATTTAAACTTTAGTCACGACTATGAAACGTCGCTTCGCGGAATACTTTGGTTACTTGTTCGGGTAGCGAATGTTTGCTTCTTTAAAGATCTCAAGGAACTGATTGAGGCCATACAAAACGAGGTCTTCCATTTTTCGAATGACGACGTTGATATAAGCCGTACACAGAACCAATGGAATCGCAATGGCCAGTCCGAGCGCAGTTGTGATCAACGCAAACTGAATATCCTGAGCCAATTTTGACACGACGACCTGAGCGTTAGGATCAGCAAGCTTGGCGAACGCTTTCATCATTCCCAATACAGTTCCCAACAGTCCAATCATCGGAGCCGTTTTGACAACGGTATATACCCAGCTCAGCCGGTACTCCATGTCTTGAAGCACGTCTCGCTGAAAACGATCACCGACCAGCTGTTTGACTTTGGCAAATCCGATCTTTCGATTGTCGATCGCAATTTGAGCTAACTGGCATGTTGCCCTGCGGTCGCCATCGCATATCTCGGCAGCTTGGTCATAGTTTCCTCGCGAAAGCGGATCCTCGATAGCTTCGAGAAACTCTGTCTGCTGTTCTTCGGAATCGAACTGTTTTTGGCGTACGCGTGACCAAACCACCACAACGCAAAACGCTCCCCATAACGCGATGAGGAACATGCAAAAATAGATAACGTAACCCGCAATATCAAAAACTAGGTCCATGATTTCTCTGATCTCAATTTCGTATTTATATTCAAACGATTTGCCATTGGGCCATCCGACAGCTGCTACGAAGTCGACCATTATGACCAACACCAACTCAATAGAAAGGCTCGGTTTCAGGTTGGCGGCAGATTAATTTAGGCTTAAAGCAATTTCCTGATGTTCATTCGGAATGGTCTTTTTGTAGCGACTTCAACCCACCGCTGGGGCAAATCCAAGCCTTTTCGATATCGGGGCAAGGTGATCAACGGTCAACGATAAAGTATGTCCAGAACGACAAATTGGTAGCCGTTCCCTCCGGGAACGACTTTAAATATCGTGTTTCTAACCTGATTGAGCTTTCTACCCCCCTTGGCCAGCTCCGCGGCTTCCGCCTGACGAATGATGTTCCGGGTCGACTCAGCGTAAAACTGGGATTGAATCGTGTTGGACAAATTGATACCCGCTCTTTTGCACAATTCCTGGTCCCATCGCCTCATCCTTGGTTTTTTGTGTTGAAACCTGAGCGTCTTATTTTCGTTCTCTCGATTGGTCTTGATAACTTGGTTGCGGGCGCCTGGCTGTTTAAGTCGCCAGATGTCGTTTCTGGTTTGATGGATGACACCGATGTCGATTTGAAAAAAGCTCAATTGCTGCGAGTAGACGTCGATGTTTTCGGCTTCGTAATTGATTATCCAGCGTTTATGCTCCGGGATGCCATCGCCGCCAGTACCAGGCCCACCTTCGCGAGAGCCGTACCCAGCTCCGGCCCCGCTCTTCTCCGCATCGCCACTGCGATCTGAAAGCGACGCCCTGACTGACGAAACCGAATCGGTGACTGCCTCAAGCGCGTTAGCCAGCTGTGGAGTTTCCACTTCGGGGAATTCTTCGACGCCCGGTTCGAGAATGTCGTCGGCAACGCCTTCGGGCTTGGAATCTCCGGCTTCGTTGGCGACCACGATCGGACCGGCAAGACGCTGCGAAAAGTCAAAAACTGATGTTAACCAAATCAGAAACAAAACGGCAAACAAAAAACTGAACAGTAGAATCATGGCAAACAACGCCGCGCTCAAACGATCGTAAGCCGACGCTTTGGTTTCAACGTTGAGTTTGTATCGCGGCATCGCTTGGAATTCAGGGTCCACTCGATCTCTCCTCGAAAGTCTTATTGATGATTACTGCTATATTAATTCAATACGTTATTTTGTGGTCACCCACGGCGCCATTTAATCCAAAAGCTCAGCGCCAGGTCTAATTTTTAAAAACCAGTTCGTCCATTTCTTTTTGACCGAAGCAAACTCGGACTTCAGCAGGTTTTTTTCTTCGTCGCTGAGTACTAAAAGGGCTCTTTTGGCGTTTGTGCGGGTCTGGGAGGATACCGAAAGGGAGTCGATTTTTCGACTGATCAATCTCAGCCCATCGTGGGCTTCAATCGCAATCCTGAAATCGGGATCACCGAGGGCGTAAATCAAGGCCGGAGCATTATCCATGTCCTGCTCGCCGGCCAGGAAACGCACTGCAATCAACCTTCTGAAATAGTTGTTGGCTTTGACCATGCTCCGCAGAAAGGCGTTGGTTTTACCGCGTGATTTGTTGCCATTTTTTCGAAACTCTACAATTTGTTTCTTGAGAGACTGAGCAACTTCTCTGAGTTGTTCGTTGGTGGCTCCCTTTTTCAACAAGTCAAGCGTCTCGGCAAGATTCCGCTCGGCTTCCTGGCCCTTGACGGTCCCATCATCAGCCTGCCGTAACACAGTGTCACTTGGGAATCCCAAGTCACCTCCGAGCGTGGATTCACTCGCCGGCAAGTTGATCACTTCACTGCTTCGGACCATGAACAATACGGCAAATGCAGTACCAAGCTCAACCGTTTCGGCTTTGGACCCTTTGGGGGGAAATCCACCATTGTTGGCTTGTTGTTTCTTCATGAACTCAATCGCACGATCGTACCAATCGTCAAGTCCCTTGACGTCTCCTTCAGCCTGTTCACGAAAGTAGGCGTAACGCTCTAAAGTGTAGAGATAGTAGTACTGCCATGCATTTGCCTTGGGCGCAAACATTTGGGCAAGCACGGCGTTGCCTCTGTTGGTCGCAGCATTTAATCGACCTCGATCAACTTTGGCCAAAGGCCCTTGGCCACGAAACGACTTGCTCCCATCATCGTCGACCGGCTTGACATAAATTCTCACCGTCCCGGGTAAGCCCTCGGTACCAGCAAGTCCCTTATCCACCGATTTGACTCGCTTGAAAAGCTGCAACACATCGGCCAGCAAGTAGACCGACCCAAGCCCGGCAGCTTGCATCGACAAGCTCGGCTTGCCACCATTACTACCGTTGGGGTTTCTGGAAAAATCCGGTTTATAAACCCAGTTGCCAGTCGGCTTTTGCGACTTTATAAACCAGTCCAGAGATCGCTTGGCAACGTCGACGTCAAAATCAAATCCGTGAGTCTTGGCTACCGTCAGCGCCAGCGCGACAAACTGAGTCTGGGAGGTATCGCCATTTTGAGGCTCATGCAGATACGAGTGGGCACCGTGGTCTAGCTGGCGATCTTTGATCATCTTCAAAACCGCCTTGATCTCAGATTTGTACTTTAACGCATCGTACTCGGCCAGAAGGATCATCACCAAGCAGGGATAATACATCTCTACTTCTGTAAGAATACTGTTCTTGCCCTCGGATTGGCCTTTTTTGGGAAAGTGAGTTAAAGCATGCTCAATGGCAAACTCAACATATGGATCGTCTTTGGGCACACGCTGAAAGTAGCGCTTGTGATATTGAATGATTGCCAAGGCACGTAAGGCAGCTGCTCCGGCTTCACGACCACCAGTAATCGCCCCCTTTTTGGTGAGAACCTTCATCGCATTGTCGCACATCGCCCTGACCTCTGGATGATCAGGAAAATACTTTTTTTGAGCCTCAGCCAACGAAGGTGAAAGAAGCATCAAAAGCGGTGCCAAGACGAAAACCAGAGAAGACGTCGCCCCTTTTCGATCGTGGCGGGAGCGGCCAGCCTGAAGCGGAACTGCCGTAGCGAGATTTGTTAAGCTCATATAGCACACCCAATTTAAATTCCTGAAGCTCTCCAGCGGAGTCCTCCGCATCGTCGCTTTATCGTTTTACGCTCGATGCTTGACTATCTCGCGACAAGATCGCAATACCGTCACTCTACCAAGAGGGCAATCAAGACGCCGAATCCATTGGAAGTGGAGCTGTTCAATAGTAATTTTGCGGTATTAAAGTGTCAACTCTCAAGATCCTCCAAAGCGACTTTGAGGTCAAAATTCGATCTGAATACACTATCAAGTTTTTCCCCCAAGCCGTCGATTAAACTGAAGCGAAGCCTACGACACTTAGCCTCTGAACAGTCGTTGACAGTTTCGGCATCAATCCGGTACCATCGTTCGCTTGATCAGTGCTGGGTAGCGTCATATTGAGGCCATAGCGTTGAAATGGTCGGGTAGCTCAGTTGGTAGAGCAATGGATTGAAAATCCATGTGTCGGCGGTTCGAGCCCGCCCCTGACCACTTTAGTAAGCTCCGGTTTTTCCGGGGCTTTTTTTGTTTTAGGGCTGAATGCACCGGAAGTGACGATCCTTCCTTTGTTGCCAGTTGCACCCTTGTTGGTCAAAACCTGCTTAGCCATGTGCTTAGACAAGGTCGGGCCGCTTGTTCCGGTGGCCACCTGCTGATACTCAGGTTGTTCGATCACTGGAAATGTCGTCAAGCTTCTCGACACTTTTGGCCAAGTCTTTCGTTGACAAGTGTGCGTAAATTTTGGCGGTAGTCTCCACCTTCGAATGCCTTGTCGAGTTCCGGTGACGTATTGAAGTCCTTGTAGTGGCGGCTGGTGATCGATAGATCCTCACGCAAAGGCGCAAAGCTCGCCCACCCAGAGGGCCGCGTGCGTCGTCTTCGATAGTACTTGATAAAAAGCCAAAATCACAAACGCTCCGCCGCAGCCGACAAAAAAGCCTTTAACGCTACCCACGATCCCCAACACCGTCGTGATCGATCCAACTGAATCTCGGCCTGGGCCAATGCGTTGGCTACCAATCCAATGACGTTCCAAATCCAATCCAAGTTAACGCCAAATTGCAATAGTCGCCCAGTTGCTCAAATCCCATTGAAAAACCGTTTTCGGTGGCTAGTACAGCGGCGGCGAGTGGTGCAGGTGTGAGTGGTTTGCCCGCGGTCGATTTAATCCTGAACGGATCGAAGCAAATTTGAAATTCATCCCATCGGCGAGGAGTCACCGATGGGATAGAAATTTGTTCGCAGCTTGAAACAAGTTACTTTTTTCGACGTGCTAACATACCCATAAACAGAACCGCACACAAAGAAACGCTGTTAGGCTCGGGAACTGGCGAGGACGACGTTACTAAAAATGAGCCAGCAGTGTTGCTAACTTGGTCAATGGCAAACTCAGCTCCTAAGCCTACATCGGGAGGACGATTTACGTTGTTAGCCAAAAAACCTTCAGTTATACTGACTAGTTGAATGCCCCCTCCCGGTCCAATATCTGCCGATAACCCCGGCGAAAAATCAAGACCGATTTGATTAAAACTCACATCTAACAGGGCAGTCAATCTAGGTGTTCCTGGTGGAGTTGCTGATGAGTTGTAGTTGTCCACGAGATTAGTAATCTCGGCGACGGTTGCATACCTGAACCCGGCAAACTCACCATCGCTACCCAACTGAGAAGATACGTCTTGGAACGATCTTCCAACTGTCCCTCCCAAATCGAGAAAATCTAAACCTTGAGCCGTGTCACGGGTGAGTGCGCCTTGCCCAAAGACGGCACTATCGACCTCGAATATCTGGGCAGATGTAGGGGAACTGAAAAGGACACTAAGCGCCAGGACACTCAGTGCTAAAGAGCTAGAACAGCGCGTTAATGATCTGGACAAATGTACTCCTTGGTAGTGAAACGAGGTCAAGCAGAATTGAACTGTTGGGGGCTCAAAATAGACCACATAACTTACTGTTGTTCGCTACCTGATCTTTTTGCATTGATTAAACGATGCTCGGTAGTGTTGTTGGCCAAGTAGTGTCCCTGGCCATCATTTTAACATGACGCCAAAACGCAAAGCAAGCAATATCCGAAAAATGCGCGACATTCCCTCCTGTGGGGGTGTGTGGGAGTTTTCAGATGACTGAACGGGAGGAGGCACTCGAATGTATCCGAGAAATTAGTTCGACTCACGGGTAAGGATAGACCCTCTTTTTTCTGAAAATCAATTCGAGCAAGGGGTAATTTCTAAAATCTCTCGCTAGAATATACTTTACAAGATTCATTTCCTCAAAACTGCTTCAAAGGATTTTTAAAATGTATTTCGCATCTAAGAGTCGACACTTGATTAGAATTTTCTTTGCAAGTACCGCACTTGCCGTCTTGAGTTTTTGCACAGTCGCTCAAGCGCAGAATGTTAACTTGGTGATCGGTTTTGGGGGTAACATTGAATTGGATCAGGGAACCCTAAGAGAGATTCCGATTTTCCTGGTCAACGCCAATCCTTCTGCACCCTTTTTGCCAAATGTCAATGAGTTGGATTTGTTTGTGGAAGCGGACCTGTTGACGTCCAGCCAAGTTGGAATTGATATTACCAATTCAACTTTTGGTTCGTTCGGCACTACGATTTTAACAGCAGCGCCCGAAGACCTAGCTGTCGAATTTCGTGCGCAAATATCGCTTGATAACACCGTAAATGTGGGCACTCTCCTTTTGGACACATCTGGGTTAACCGCGGGAGATGAAGTCACACTCAGTTTTGCCGGTTCTACAGCTGGAAATAGAGCTTTTGGAAATCCTTTGCCAATTCCCAATGTGCTCAATCCGGTCGGCGATGTTAGCGTTACTGTTGTCCCTGAACCATCAGGCTGTTGCTTGCTAACCGTTCTTTCAGCGATTGGATTTAGTCGGCGGCGGCGCTAAGTTTAGCGCAACCCGCGACTTGGTGACCCGCGACCTTGAGCATCGCACTTTGTTCGGTTTCTATTTTTGCGTAGTGGACGAGATTACGAGTCCTGCAACATTTCGGTGGGCAGTTGGTAACCCGACGCGTCAG
>CAYSQZ010000074.1:0-19666 GCA_964433035.1 uncultured Pirellulaceae bacterium
TAGGTGACCAGACAACCGACGAAGATGTTACGCTGACGATTTCTGCCGCAGATTTAACTGCTCTGCTGGGGTCGTCTTTGGATGTAGACAATCTCAATAGCGAACTGACGACGGAGCTGGAGATCACCGATGCCAGTGGTACCGTCTTGTTCACTCAAGCGATTGACCTGACCAACATCTCCGATATCAGCTTTACTCCGCCTCAAGATTTCTTCGGCAATCTAACAGGAACCTTTTCCGCTTCTGATCCAGATGGATTGAGCGACACCAGTGCATTCGCCATCACGGTCAACCCGATCAATGACGCACCAGTTATTTCAGGCGTGTTAGGTAGCCAAGCGACCGACGAAGATGTCACGCTGACGATTTCTGCTGCAGATTTAACTGCTCTGCTGGGGTCGTCTTTGGATGTAGACAATCTCAATAGCGAACTGACGACGGAACTGGAGATCACCGATGCCAGTGGTACCGTCTTGTTCACTCAAGCGATTGACCTGGCCAGCATCACCGATATCAGCTTCACCCCGCCGCAGGATCTCTTTGGAAACTTGACGGGAACCTTTACCGCTTCTGATCCCGATGGATTGAGCGACACCAGTACATTTGCCATCACTGTCAACCCGGTCAATGACGCACCGGTTATTACTTCGGGAGATCAGTTTTCTATTGTCGAGAACACGCAGTTTGTCGGCTTGATAACCGCTTCTGATATCGAGCAGAGCGGAGCAGACATCCAGCTTTCTATTCTCACAGGGCTCGACGGAGCAAATTTTGAAATCGTTAATGGAAACGAGCTTCAATTCGCCAGCAGTCCTGATTTCGAGCAGCCTCAAGACTCGGACAACAACAATGTTTACGCGCTGGAGGTCCAAGCTAGTGATGGACTAGCTACAACTCGCCAAACCATCGAGGTAACAGTAGAAGACCTCGATGAAATCGCCCCGACGGCAGACATTATCGATATCACACCCGACCCGCGAAATTCTGTTGTTGATTCGGTTACTGTCGAGTTTGATGAAGCCGTCAGCGGTGTGGATATTGGAGATTTCACCCTGACAAGAGACGGCCAGGCGGTAGACATTAGCGGATTGGTAGTCAGCCAGATTTCGCCTGACCAATACGCGATCGATCTGTCATCAGTAACCGATGTCGACGGAGTTTATGAACTGGCACTCAACGGCCCCGGTAGCGGAATCACTGACAGCGCAGGCAATGCACTGGTCGATGAGGTCTTTGAGGAATTCGCGATTGATCGCACTGGTCCAACGGTTGAGTCGATCGTGATCAACAACGGGGCCGCCTATCGCAGCATCATCAATGTGATTACCGTGACCTTCAGCGAAGTGGTCAGCAATGTGATTGCCGATTCTTTCGTTCTGCAAAACACTGACAACAGCACTTTGTTCACTCCAGAAGTCAGCACTGTGGTTGTTGGTGGTCAGACGGTTGCGACGCTGACGTTTACTGGAAAAGGGATCATTGGTGGATCTTTGGCCGATGGTAACTACCGCTTGACCGTCCTTGATACGGTTGAAGATACCGCGGGCAATCAACTTGATGGCGACAAAAATTCTCAAGAAGAAGAATTCTTTAGGCTCTATGGCGATTTTAACGGAGATCGCCGCGTAGACATTTTTGACTTCCTGATGTTCCGCAGCGCGTTTGTTAACAGTAGCTCCAACAAAGCTGTGCTTACCGAGTTTGATTTCGACGGCGACGGTCAGGTAGGCATCTCTGATTTCATTGAATTGCGCAATCGATTTGGAACCATCCAATAGCATCCGAGAAACATATCTGGTCTGCCCTTTAATAGTTCCTACAACGCACCATGTAACGCATAACATTGCAACGGAGTAAAACATGTCATCGCTAATTCGTTTTTCGATCTTTTGCCTGATCATTCTGATGACTGGCGTTCCGACTGCCAGAGCCCAACTGATCATCGCCTTTTCTGATGATCAAGGTGGCAGCTTTTCAAACAATTTTGCGGTGGCCACTGGTGATGGAATCACGATTGACATATTCCTGCAGGAAATCGGTACACCCACGGAGTTATCGACAGACGGGATAGTGGGGTTTGGAATAGAGTTGATCAGAACGCCGCTGAGCACTGGAGAAATTAGCAACGTTGTCGAAAATCCCTTTTTCGATTTGGAAAATGACAACACCTTGACCAGCGGTGGATTTACTCTTGAAGCCTTTGAAGTTGCCAACACCGGTTTAGCTGGCACATCTGTGCCTCTAGCCTCATTCGATTTCCAAGCCAACGTTGACGCCACTGCCGAATTTTCGATTGTTGACAATATCCCTGGTGACAACGTCTTCGACAGTTTTGTTACTCCCACTCTGGTCGGCTTGGACTCACAGATTTTTTCCAATGGTGACAATGGCGCATTCAACTTCACAATCACATCGGAAACTATTCCCGAGCCATCCGGCGCTCTATTATTGGCGTTAATTGCTACATGGGGAACAATCTGTCGGCGGCGTAGGAAGTAACAGCGATACCACATGGATCCAGCGACGACGAGCGACTTGCTACAACTCAGCTATGAACGTTAATCGCGGCCGCAGCATCGACTCGTCCTTGAAGACTTGCCGCGAGTAAGTCCATCATGCCAATTTGGTTGACGTCTTTTGCCTTTTCGGTCGATGTCACATCGCATTTCGGGCACGTCCATCCACCCACATTCGTTGCTGATTGTTTTCAGGCCGACGAAATTTGGGCAGCGGAGTATCACAGTCGGGGCAAAAGTCTTGGGTGATTGCATTAGGGCTCAGGCAAAGATAGCCACACCACCGCCCCCGCTAACATCTTTGCGGACGGCGAAGTTCCGACTAACTGCGATGGCACTAGACTACTCAGGTCGAACCAAACCAAGTCACACTTCCAAGATTGGGAGGTCAAGAAAAGACGATGAAACCGGCTTTGATCGGAGGGTTCTAAGTGCCAGGGAAGGAATCCGCCACTTTGGGGAAGCCTATTTGAGATTACCTATCTGCTAGTTCCGCGGATATAAAATAGGCAAGTGAAGCGAGCAACTGGTTGGTAAGCTCCATGTGGTTGAACCACTAGCTAAGAAATGTGCAGGTGAGGATTCCAAGCGCCAACGACAAAAGCATCAACAGGTATCGGTGAACCGAAGGTACGTTGATTCGTGCTACCAAAGCTCTCATTTTTTTCATCCCTAAAGTTGTGTGTTGTTTACCCTTGCTTGGGTAGACAGATCAAATGTTGTGCCAAACCGAATGCGTCTCTGGAACATTCAAGCAGAGCATTGTATTAGGTGCTTTAAGCTTTTGAACCCCATTTATCGGATCTTTCGGAAGTTCCATTCGGCAAATGTTGTCGTCCAATCGAGCACAATTTTCCGGTTTTTTGATACGGTATTTCATGTCGCTTTGATGGTTGATTAATGTTGCCATATTCCCCTTAGGTGCTGGCGTGACCGTTTTGGGTTGAGCGTCCTGCTCGATGGTGTGTTGGGAATTTTCTCTAAACCGATCAATTGTCAAACTCGAATTTGTTAAAGTTTCCACGATTGGACTGATCCGATAGTTGAAGAAAAAACTTTAGTTGAACTTGCGGGATCAAAAACTTATTGCTCGCGATCGCAGGCTTCAGTGATATGTTTGGGTGAATCAAATTTGTTTCATTCAGTTTCTTTCAATTTCTAGCGGAGGATTGCCCCATGAACAGATCGCCTTCCCTGACCGAGTTGAAGCCGCAGAGTTTTTGGTAGTGATGGTTTGAACTAACAGAAACTCAAACGAGATCCGGAAATGATTCGGGTCTGGTTGATGAAACCAGTACTTGTTTTGAGTACTTTAAAAATTGGTTGTACGTTCTACTTAGACACCCGTCAGTTGCACCACTGACGGGTGTTTTTTTGCGCTAGCCGTGAAGCGAGATGAACGTGGTGTCCAAATACAGAAACCGGTGGTGCTGACCAAAGCACAGACGTTGACGCTCAAAGAGGGTGAGACTCGTAGCTTGAAGTTTATCGTTGACCAAAAGGCAAAGTGAATGCATCGGGTTTTGCAAAGTCGATAGTCGGAAACCAATTTGGCTATTCAGATTGAGCTGAGGTTGAAATTCTCTTTTGACGAAACAACGTCACCCTCCCAAGATTGGGAGGGTCGAGAAATTACGATGAAATTGGCTTTGATCGGGGAGGGTTGATGCGCTTCGCCTGTAAACCCTCCCCGGCTGCTTCGCGTTCGACCTTCCCGCAAGCAGGAGGTAACAACGTAAGAACGCTCAATCTGAGTACACTCAAACTGTGTCATACGCAAACTCTGTTTTGCCTTAACATCTCTGTCTTGGCTGATAACTCCATCGACTTGGCGGGACAAGCTCAGCCACGTACACTGTCGCAGTCGATTTGACAGTATACGAACCTCGAGATTTGGTTGTGGCTAATCAAGACAAGCGAATGGAAGCGAACTACAATCGCGCCGCATGGTTCTACGAGAAGGCTGCGAAGTTCTATTCAACCAACCAGATCCGGTCGTCCAAACGTTTTCAGCTCAACTATATCCAGCCGGGTGACAAGGTTCTGTACCTTGGGGCTGGAACTGGCGAAGATGCAATCATGGCTGCCCGTCACGGCGCCGAGGTGACTTGCATTGATATCTCCCAGTCGATGCTTGATCGTGTTGGGCAAAAGCTTGATCGCGAGTCGTTGTCGGCCGAGCTGATTTGTCAGAACGCGTTCGAACACGAGCGGATCGGACATTACGACGTCGTCGCTTCGAATTACTTTTTGAATGTGTTTCGTCGTCAGGGCATGGTTGAAATGCTGAATTTCACTGCGTCACTGGTCAGGCCCGGTGGAAGGTACATGGTGGCCGACGTCGCCAGATCGCAGGGTAACTTGCTGGCTCAAGCGTTCAACATTTTCTACCTGAAGCTCGGGATGGTCGCGTTCTGGTCGATGGGCTTGGTTCCGCTTCACGAGAACTACGACTACTGCAAGTTCTTTCCCGATGCAGGTCTGGAAAAAGAGCACGTAGAGTTTTTTCGCTTTGCGAAAGTTGGACCAGTCCTGTTTCAGTCGATCGTAGCCAAGCGAGTGTAGGTCCGTCTAAACTGAACCTACGATTGGCATGTCGGACGAACTACACTAAAACCAAATGAGCTCTAACTGGCATCTTCTACCTTTTGAATGTACTGGCGAAGCCGCTCATTCTCGTCAGTGACCCCTTTTAGCTGAAGCATGTTCTCGACACGCTTCAATAGTTCAACCCGATTTACCGGTTTGGAGAGAAAGTCATTGGTTCCCGCGTCGACCGCCCGCTCGATGTCACCCAACTCATTGAGCGCGGTCACCATCAGGATCATGATCTTTTTTAGATCTGGATCGCTTTTGATTTTCTCGCAGACCTCAAACCCGCTAAGTTTGGGCATCATCACGTCAAGCAGAATCAAATCGGGCTTGAACGATACTGCTTTCTCCATCGTTTCCTGGCCATCGACGGCGATTTCGGTGACGCAGTCCAAGCCAGTCAAATAAGCCTCGAGTAATTCCCGGTTGGCTTCATTGTCGTCAGCGATTAGAACGCGATCGGCAGTTGTTTTCGTTTCTTCCATGGAGAGTCGTCGGCTTGGCAAAGTAAAGTTCAGTACAAAGTTGGCGCTGTTGTTAGCGGCTTCAACTGATTGCATTGTAGTGAATCGAGCCCAGCCTTGGGATAGTGCGCATTTCTAATCAGTGTAGCCTTCAGGCGGAATTCCGGCTAAAGCCGAGTCTAAAAACCCCAAACTATAGCCAGTTTATTCTTCACTTGACTCAGCAGGTTCCTGTTTAATTCGGAACAGTGTGAACAACTTCCGTTGTCGGGATGACCGCCCGCAGCCTAATCGGCATCGTTGATCACTTCGCGTTTGAGCAAGTCGTAAACGCCGCCAGCGGAGACTGCGGTGTAGTCGGGTTTTCCTTCTTCGACTGCGATGTTGCGATTGTAGAAAAATACTTTGCCGGTGCCGACGACTTCTGCGCGAGACTTGCGAACGATGATTGCGGTGGATTCGTCGATTCCAATGCCCAACATTTGAGGATACTTTTCCACCAGTTTGGTCATATCCTTTTGACGTCCTCGCTGGGAAAAGTGCTGGTCGATCGCGACGCCTGACAGGAACCCGAGCCCGCCGCGCATGTAGCCGGGAGCCAGAATGTTTGAGTTTCCGATTGGCGTTGCTCGCGCCAGAAAGCGGCCCTGAATGGAGGCTCCAGCGGACGATCCGCCGATTACGCCGCCGCGATGAAGCACGTCTTTCATCAGCTTGTGAGCCTTGGTGCCGTAATACGAATCGGCAAAATTCCATTGTCGTCCGCCGCCAAACCAGAGCATCGTCGCGTCCTTCAGTGGTGCGAGAAACTCTTCGTCGGTGTTGGATTTGTTTCGATCTTTGGTGTGGATGAACGTGGCGTGTTTGACGCCCATTCGTTTCCACCTGGTGACTGTTCTCTGTCGTTGGCCAACGTCGTCAGATTCGCTGCAAGGAATGTAGACACACTTCGCGTTCTCAAGTCCACCAGCTTCCTTGATCATTTGTGCCATCAGCCCTTTGGGCATTCCACCGCCGCCGACGATGTACAGTGTTCCTTTGTCGACGACAGGAGTCTTTGGTTTTTTGGGAGGGAAGGGTGAAAGGGATCGATCAATAGCTCGGCGTCGCCACTGAGTAAGGTCCGCCATTGGTGGCCGGTTTCGAGATCGTTGGGCGCCCAGTTTTTGGAAGTCCGCTGGCTCTGTTTCGTTTGCTGCGATCGCGAGTGTTGCTGAGCCACCACCCAATGCAAACAGTTGCCTTCCGGAAAAAGTAAGCATGGTTTTTTTCTCGATGCCGATCCCAACGGTTTTTGCCTTGCTGGCGATGCCTTGGGCCAATTTTTGTTTTGAGGATTCGCTTCCGTCGAAAGAGGTGTCGAGCCAGCAGTCCGGGATCAGGTTCATGCCTGGCGTTGCGTCGGCTCGAATTGAGCCAAGTGTTTCGGCAAGCGACCCGTCAAGGATCAAGTTTCCGCCGCGTTCTATGAAAAGGATAAACTGATCTTTGAGTTCGACGCAATCACTTGCTGAGAAACTGTTTGCGGGAAGGTATATGTTCTTCGCGTTTTCAAGTGCGGATCGCAGTTCAGTAGTCTCACATTTTGGAGTGCTGAAATTTTTCTCGTCGGCCAATGATTTCATTTGTTCGCCCAATGCATCGTCTTCGTTTGAAAACGCGATTGTCTTGCCGCGAAGGACCTGTCGCAGTTGTCGTTCAACGGAATCAAAGTCAGTCATGCCATTATTGACAATGACGCGTCCATTGATCTTCAGTTGAGTCGGCCAATGAAGAAACGTTTCATCGAAAACGGGTCGTGGCGTACCGTTATCTTGCTGAGCCAACAGCGTTGTCGAAGGAAAGAAAATCATGAGTGCCACGATGGCACCGGCAATGTGTCGCAGGCAGATAGTTTGCAGTTGCGGCATGGGTTTGGCTATCGGTTTGAGCAAAGAGACGATTGGTCCAACTGTTTTACCTTGGAGAACCGGGATCGCCAGTTGGATTTGGAGTTCAGCGAGGGGCTTATTGTGGAATTTTGTGGCTTTGGCATATCAACACCCTCCAAGGGAGGGTTCGCTATCGAGCCTGCGTGCTGACCAGTCAATACAGCCAGTCACATCAACTGTTGGTTTGATCTTTCAGGTAAAGTCATGTCTGGCTAAGCAGATTCGCTCTCGTTGAAGCTTGAAAGCATCTGCTGGCCGCGCCAAATGGCGTATGCCATCTGCCAGTCGATTGGGGCTTGTTCATTGCCCTGTGAAAACCACTTTACTGCTTGACCATCAACAATCGAAGTTCCCGGTTGCCCATCGCGAGTTGCGCTGGCGATCAGGATAATTTCTCCAAAAAAGCTCGCTGCCGAAATCGGCTCGATAGCGTCGAACGCTTCGGCGGCCAGATCCCCCGTCAGGCTTCGCCAACGATTTGGGAACGTTTGTTCTGCCCGAGACAAAGAGATCTGATAGATTTCGTTGTGAACGGTTTGCCATCCTGCAAACGCTGCGTAGATGTCATCGCTCTCCAAGTGCCGGATGTCGGCGGCAAACGCGTGGGTCATCGGACCGCAAATTCCGATGTTGGTATGAGTTTGCTCGCCCGATCCGTAGGAGTATTCGAACAGGTAACATTGCACCGGATGGTCGTAGCTTGGCCAGTACATCTCGCGGTTTTCGCGAAACTTGATGTTGCTCGGCGCTAGCCCCATTTGATCGGGCTCGGAAAGCCAAATTGCCAAATGGCTTTCGGCGATCGCAATTTCGCCCTGAAGCTCCAATGAGATCTCGCTGGTGAACCCAAGTTCTTCAGCATAGGCGAGAGCTCGCAGTCGCGCCACCGGCTGGTCGGCCAGCTCGATTAGCGCCTGCTTGCCAAAGTCGTCGCCAAGCCTGGTTAGCGCTGCAGCGGCTTCGGTTTGCACCCGGCGGTGGCGGAGGTTGAGTGCTTGATGAAGTTTGGGGATCGCAGCTTCGTGTTCCAGCTGGGCAAACGTATCGCATAACGCCACGATCAACGCGACCGAATCGGAAACGAGTTGATTGAGTTGCCGAACTCCAAAACCTGGAGGGAAGTTGCCGTCTTCGATTTTTCCAAGTTGACCAGCAACCAATCCGAGCAGATTGGTAAGTTGGTCAACACGTTGTTCCGCTGGATGCTCCGCGATCAAGCCATTTCGGTAAAAGTAATTGAAGAGGTCAAACACAGCCGGAGCGATTTGAGAATGATCGATCGCGTGATTGATCAGCTGAGAAAGCATCCCATCGGGTATCTCGAACTCTGGTTGCAGTAATGGCGAAAACGCGAGCACAATGCCAAGCCGATGTTCGGGTGGATCATCGCAAATCAGATCCGTCCAAATCTGCATCGCTTGCTCGTGGCCTTCGACGGCAAGCCACCGCAGCAAGTGGTTACGCAGGTCGCTTTGGGTTGGCGTGAGTCGGTAAAGGTCCTGGATATTTTGATATCTAGCTGGTCCCCAGATTCGCGCAGGATTGTCTTGGTCTTCGGCGAGTTTGATTTCTCGCTGAACCAATTGATCGACCAGCGGCTGGATCAACTGGTCAAAGTGAAGCCGACCATCCTCGGTTGGGTCGGCATTCTCAGTTGCCGAGTCACGAGCTTGTCTCAATTCGTCGCCAAAGTCCAGCAGTCGATCCAGCAACTCGTCCACATCGGCGTTGGAAAGACCGCCAATCGATTGGGCCAACCTGGCAATTCGCGGCAGTTGCGCCGGGTCGTCACGAGCCAGGAGAATGGCTTCTGTAATTTCGTTTATCATATTCAAATTGACTTTCGTCATTTGTGTTTTTTATTTCAAGCCCGCTCGCTGGCGAGTTTCAGGCTAATAAGTCCTCAAGTTGAGTGACTTCAAATTGATCCACTACGATTGGCATTTTTCGAGATCAACTACGACTATAGTCGTATCTTCAGTCGTTTCTGGGTTTATCTTGGCGTTCTGAGCGCTCTGGCAGGAACTCACGTTGACCATTGTTGAGCATCGAGATAGCCTATAAACACGGAAAAAATCGAAGAATGTCTAAATTTATCTCACCTTGTCGAATCGTCTAATACTGTGGCTAAACAAGTCGTCAAACGCAAACAAATTTTGTCTTTCAAACACATGGGTCTTTCAGAAAAGACCTTGGCGACGCTGGACCGAATTGGTTACGAGAAACCATCTCCGGTTCAAGCTGGGGTAATCCCCCTTGCGATGCAGGAATACGATGTAATCGGCCAAGCTCGAACGGGAACGGGAAAAACAGCTGCCTTTGCAATTCCTATTCTCGAGCAGCTCGATTTGAGCGTTAAGAAGGCCAAGCCGCAAGCGCTGATCCTGACTCCAACTCGCGAGTTGGCGGTTCAAGTCGAGAACGAGTTCCGACGGCTATCGGATAAAGAACGAGTCAGCTGCGTTTGTCTTTACGGTGGCAAGCCGATTAAAGGCCAGATCAACCAGCTCGAACGCGGGTGCCACGTCGTTGTTGGAACCCCGGGCCGAGTGATCGACCATCTCAACCGTGGGACGTTAAACATCGATCAGCTTTGGTTTGTCGTTTTGGATGAAGCCGACAGAATGCTCGACATTGGATTCCGTCCAGACATTGAACGAATTTTGCGGCGCTGTCCCAAAGAACGTCAAACGCTTTTGCTCAGCGCGACACTGCCGGATCCAATTCGCCGGCTAGCCAAGCAGTATATGTATCGTCCCAAGGTGATTAACTTTTCCAAGGGTAAGGTCGCCGCGCAAACGATCCAACAGTACTTCATGACCGTTCCGGGTGTAATGAAGTACGATATTCTGGTCAAGCTGTTACAGCGCGAGACACCTGATCAAGCGATCATTTTTTGCAGGACTAAACTTGGAACCGAAAGGCTGTATCGAAAAGTTCTCAAGTCCGCAATTTTTGACGGCGTAGGAACGCTTCATGGCGACATGTCGCAGTCCGCTCGTGACCGGATGATGAAGGATTTTCGCAGCGGCACCGTGAAGTATTTGTTTGCCACTGATGTCGTGGGGCGCGGAATTGACATTACTAACGTTTCGCACATTGTCAACTTCGACATTCCCAGCCTTAGCGAAGACTACGTTCATCGCGTCGGTCGAACCGGACGGATGGGCAAGCAGGGAGTTGCTTTCTCCTTCGTTACTCCTGAACAGCGCGGCGAGCAGAAGCAGATTGAAAAGCTGATCAGCATGGAACTCGATCCTGATCCTATGCAGGAAGAGATCGACGAACTGCGCGAGACGATTGAGCCGAAATTGCCTCCGGCCAAACCCAAAAAGCGGTATCGACGCGCGTTGTAGCGGGCCAGTGGTGACTCCATGTCAGGATCCGCGATCGAAAAACTCTCAGACGACGCAACCGCGGTTAACTGGTTGATTGAACTCGGTCTGGAGCAGCCCAAACGAGCCCTGACCAACCTTCGCCAGGTCAGCCAATTTGGCTTGGCCGCCGAGGCGGTTGAAACCCTCTTGAAACGGGTCGAAATAAAGATCCCGGAACTCAGCGACGCCGACCGGGCGCTGAATAACCTCGAGCGATTTGTTGCTCAATCCAGCGACGTCACCACGGAAATTCTCCAACGCGATGATCAAGCGTTTGAAGGGTTGCTGAGGATCTTTTCGACCAGTCAGTATCTCAGTGATCTTTTGATTCGCGATCCTGAGAGATTTCGAAACAGTTGGCAGTCCAATTTGATTTCTCAGTCAAACCTGATTCGGATCGTCTGTGGTGAGATCGATAAGGCCACCTCAACGCCCGAAGCGATGTTGGTTCTACGCCGGTTCAAGCATGACAACACGTTGCGGATCGCCATTTATGATTTGATCTACAGTATGCGGATCGAACAAGTCACGACGCAGATCTCGTTTGTGGCTACTGCGATTGTCGAAGCCGCTTATCGTTGGGCTCGCAAACGGTTGACTGCTTCACTTGGCGAACCGATCAACAGTGACGGTAAGGCCTGCGAGTTCGTCGTCCTGGCGATGGGCAAACTTGGTGGTATGGAACTAAATTATTCCAGCGACATCGATTTGGTCATGGTCTACGATCAAAACGGAATGACCGAAGGTGGAGATTCGTCGGGAGCCAAGTCCGTTTCCAATCAAGAGTTCTTTGGGCTACTCTGCCGGGAAATGGTCAAGCTGATTGGTGAATCCTCTGAGCTTGGTGTCGCGTATCGAGTTGATTTGAGGCTTCGACCCAACGGAGCCAGTGGTCGGATCTGTTCGCAATTCGATTCGATGGTCCAGTACTACGATTTGCAAGGAAGGACCTGGGAGCGACAGGCGTTGATCAAAGCGCTTCCGATCGCCGGTGATCTGGACTTGGGTGAGCGGCTGTTAAGAAAACTTTCTCCGTGGATTTATCGCCGCAATCTCAGCCGCGCCGATATCACCGGGATCAAAGCGCTCAAGCGCAAGATCGAGCGACGTGCGTTGGCCGCTGGTGAGGATCGTACCAATGTGAAAACCGGTCATGGTGGAATTCGAGACGTCGAGTTTATCATTCAGTTTTTGCAATTGCTCAATGGTGAACTGGCCGCGGTCAGAACAACCAATACCCTCGATGCGATTCGTCGCTTGGAGCGGGCCCAGTGTCTCTCGGCTGCCGAATCGGCAATATTGGCGCAGAATTATGAGTGGTTGCGGAAGCTTGAGCATCGGTTGCAGTTGATGTTCGATATGCAAGTTCACACGATTCCCAGCGACGACGCCGAGCTGACCAAAGTCGCCAAGCGGATGGGGTTTAAAGATCAACCCGAGCTTCCGGCATTGCAGCGGTTTAAGGAAGTTCTGGCCGAGACCACGCAAAGCAACAGAACCGTACTCAATCATCTCTTGCACGATGCGTTTGGCTTGGCGTTCGGTTCGCTGCATGATACTCAGGGTCGTCAGCACCGGTACGATCAAGATGAAGTTCCGATGGAAGTCGACCTGATTCTCGACCCTGATCCCGATCCGCTGATGATCAAAGAAGTGCTACAGCCCTATGGTTTCACCGATGTCCAACGGGCGCTCTCCAACTTGATGGAGTTGGCAAGCGAGAATACCCAGTTTCTGTCCTCGCGACGTTGCAAACATTTTTTGGCTTCTGTTGCTCCGGCGCTATTGTCCGAGTTATCCAAGACACCCGACCCGGATGTTTCGCTGGTCAAACTGGGGACGGTCAGTGATTGCCTGGGAGCCAAAGGCGTTTTGTGGGAGCTTTTTAGCTTCAACCCGCCAACACTTAGTCTCTACGTACGACTTTGTGCGTCGAGCGATTATCTTGTTGGAATTCTCAAAAGCAATCCAGGCATGATCGACGAGTTAGTCGACGCGTTGCAGATGGACCGTTTGCCGACCAGAGACTGGCTGGGCGAAAATATGAGGGAGATGAGCAAGGGTGCTGTTGATCTGCTGCCGATTCTGCACAGCTTTAAAAATACTCAGCACATGCGTGTCGGAGTACGGGACATTCTGGGGCGCGATGACGTCGTCGATACCCATCTGACTTTGTCAGAAGTCGCTGAAGCTTGTCTGGCAACAGCGACACGTTTCCAGACCAAACGTTTGTTGGAGAAGCATGCCAAGCCAGAACAACTTGGACGCTTGCAGGAGATTGAGAATCCGTTGGTCATTTTGGGGCTGGGTAAATTTGGTGGGCAAGAGCCGAATTATCACAGCGATCTCGACATTGTTTTTCTCTACAATTCCAATCCGCAATTGGTCGTTGAGTTTGAGTCTTGCCTCAAAGACGGAATCACGTGTCAGTTTTTTTTCAGTGAATTGGCTGCGGCGATCACCCGGTTCTTTGGCCACTCGGATCAGTATGGGCGCTTGTACGAAATCGATGGGCGACTCCGGCCCACCGGAAAAAGTGGATCACTTGCGGTATCGTTTGATGAGTTCAATCGGTATTTCGAGTCAGGGCAGGGGCAGCTTTGGGAGCGGTTGGCGCTTTGCAAAGCCCGTCCTGTTTTCGGGATGCAGTCCAGCAGTGAAGCCTTGATGAAGCTGGTTCGAAAAGCGATCACGGAACTTTCGTGGGAAGATGGCTGGGCCGCCGAAATTCGCGCGATGCGGATGGCGATGCAAAAAGACTGCTCCGACGCCAACCTGAAACGAGGTGCTGGCGGAACGGTAGATGTTGAATTCATCGTACAAGCGTTGCAGTTGCGGCACGCCGTTGACGATCAGTCGGTGCTGGTAACGGGTACGCGGGAGGCAATCGCCTGTTTTAAGTCGCTTGGTTGGCTCGAGGCCACGACGGCCGATCGCCTGACCCAGGGATATCAATTGCTGCGCAGCGTTGAGGCTCGGTTGAGGCTGATGAATACGACGGCCCGACACGATCTACCTGACGATCCAAAACAATTGGCCAAGTTGGCGTACCTGCTCAACTATCAAGATGCCGCAAAACTTGCGGACACCGTTGGTGATCAGCGCAAAACGATTCGAGAAATTTTCGACCAGATCTTGCCAGAGACTGCCGGCTAAGGAAGCTTGGCGAGTTGCTTGCTTGACCTGTTCTTTGGGCCGGAGTCGGAAAATGGACGCGATGTAATCGAGAACGGAGTCGCAAAAAAAGTTGGGCAAAGTTGAGGAACGCGCCAACTCTGGCTGAAATCATTACGACGCCCAAGCCAGCGTTGGTTGAGTTCTGCTGTCACCCTCCCTCTGGGAGGGTCGGAGAATTCGCTTGCGAATTGGACGGGGAGGGTTTAAGAACCAACCTTGCTAGGCTTTGTCCCAAAACCGTCACAGTCGCCTTTTGCTCAGCGAAAGTAGCGCGGAACGCATCCTTCCTTTCGCAGTGGGAAGAGTGGAAACGCGCGGGGCGATGCCCACGCGGTTAAACGAACCGCGTCCCTGCTCGTTTAACCGCGAGGGCATCGCCCCGCGCGTCATGTCGTAGTGACTTTAGGGACAAAGCCTAGTTCAATTTGTCAACGATTGCTTACCCTCCCCGACCTGTGCCATCATAAATGATGGCGAGTTTGATCCTCCCAGGGGGTGAATTCTTTCAGTTGGGCTGAGCCACAAAATTTGACGAAGAGCCAGCCCCAAAGGAAGGGCAATTCTAAGCCGACGGATACAGATTGGTTGACAGGTATCGCTCGCCAAGATCGGGCAGCATAACCACAATCATTTTGTCTTTGTTCTCGGGACGCTTGGCGACTTCGATTGCAGCCGCAGCTGCTGCACCGCAACTGATTCCGCAGAACAAACCTTCTTTGGTCGCCAGGTCACGAGCCATTTGAACCGCTTGTTCATCCGTGACCGTGAAAACCTCGTCAATAATGTCAACATTGAGAACGTCCGGGATGAATCCAGCGCCAATTCCCTGAATCGTATGCTTGCCGGGCATTAGGTCTTTACCGGCTTTACGCTGGGAGATAACCGGGCTGGTGGCTGGTTCGACGGCGATTGAAATCAGGCCGGGCTTTTTTTCCTTGAGCACTTCACTGCATCCAGTGATCGTTCCGCCGGTTCCTACACCGGCAACCAGGATGTCGACTTGACCATCACAGTCACGCCAGATTTCCTGTGCCGTGGTTTGCCGATGGATTTCGGGATTGGCTGGATTTTTAAATTGCTGCGGCATGAAATAGTTATCGTTGTTGCTGGCGATTTCTGTTGCCTTGCGAATCGCGCCGGGCATGCCTTCGGCGCCCGGTGTCAGGATGACTTCAGCTCCAAAGGCCGCGACCAATCTGCGCCGTTCGGTCGACATTGAATCGGGCATCGTGACTTGCATCTTGTAGCCCCGGGCTGCACAAACATAAGCCAGCGCGATCCCTGTGTTACCGCTGGTGGGTTCGATGATCGTGGTTTCCGAATTAATTAAGCCGTCGCGTTCAGCAGCGTCGATCATGGCTCGACCAATGCGGTCCTTGACGCTCCATAGTGGATTCATGTTTTCGACTTTGGCGACGACATCGGCAGCGCAGCCCTCAGTCACTCGCCGGAGTCGTACCAACGGAGTGTTACCGATGTTGTGGGTGATTTCTTCCAGGATTCCGCGGGAAGTTGAGGTCGACATAGATCGTTTCCGGAGTTGAATGGCGAAGGCTGATGGTCAAGTATCGGCAAATGTCGGCGTTTCCTTTGCCCAAACAGCAGCGGGATTATAGCAAGACTCGGAAATTTGGGTCAACTTTAGCGCAAGGTTTAGCCTGAGTCGGATCGGAAAAGAGACCGTCGCCAAGATGATCGGAAATTTTGCAGGATTGAAGTCCGAACAAGTCCACGACCAAAGTGGTGCTGAGGAACCAATTTAGCCGATAAGGCTTTTACTTTCAGTTTGATTTGCCAGCTTATCCTCGCGCAGTTTCAGTTCGATGGAAACAACACTCCACCGACAACTCAAAGACGAATTCTGTGACCCCGGTTCTGAGATCGAGGTCAAGCTGGGAAAGTATCGCATCGACGTGGTTAACGGAAAACGTCTGATCGAAATTCAGCGGAGTGGATTGTCTGCGATTCGCGACAAGATTGCTGATCTCCTCAATTTGGGGTACACCGTTGATGTGGTCAAGCCGCTGGTGGCTCGCAAACAGCTAATCAAACTATCTGCCAAGGATGGTCAAGAAACTGAGCGGCGCTGGAGTCCCAAGCGAGGAACGATTTTGGATCTATTTGATGAGCTGATCTATTTCACTCGCGTCTTTCCGCATCCCAATCTGACTTTGATTGCGCCAATGGTTCAGATCAAGGAAGTTCGCTATCCCGGTCGCGGCCGTCGTCGACGAAAAAGAAAAGGTGATTTTGTTATTCAGGACCGTTCGATTTTGAAGCTGGAAGAGGCGTGCTTTTTTCGGACGGTTTTAGATCTGCAAAAATTGTTGCCGCGCAGGTTGCCCAAGGAGTTCGGCACCAAGGAACTGGCAGCTGGCCTCAAGGTGCCCAGATCACAAGCTCAACAGATCGCTTACGTGCTTCGTAAAACTGGTGCGGTGGTTGAGACTGGCAAGCAGGGCAACGCGATTATTTGTCGACTGGCAACCAAGCGAGAATCCAAACGGTTGATGTCCGAAAAATCTTTTCAAAGAAAACCGTCGTTCGAGTTTATGAAGCAACATGCCCAGCGCAAGGCGGGCCGAAAAAGTGTTGCCACCTGATTCAAGGATCGATGTGTTGTGGCGCCCCCAAGGGGATCTCGGCGGTTGTTGGCGGGAATTGCCATCAGCCGCCAAGCGAGATCCGCGAACCGAATCGACGCTCGATCAGGCCCACGGCCAAATCATTGTCCCACGAAGCCAATTCACTCAGAGGCGATCTTCACGCCGCGAAAAAGTCTGGCGTCAGGACGGCGATCCTGGTGACGCTCTTGGTCTCAGGCGTGGTTCCTGCACTCCACATGATCTTCCCGTCGAGCGAACAACCGATTCCATTTTCCCAGCATCTGAGCCAGCTCGCCTCGGTCGTTCTGCACACCTATCCGCTGACGCTGGCGATTGCTTTGATCACACTCTCGCGCCGGCAAAAATGGCTTACTTGGGGAAAGTGGTTTTTTGCCGCGATGGTCGTTGTGATCTTTGGGGCGATGGGTAACACGGTTGGCGAATTCATTGGGCATGGTGCGATTCAGCCAGCCAGTATCTTTGATCATCACAGCAATCCACTCTTTGGAATCCCGGCCAATGGAATCAATTACCTGGCTGGGTTTTACCAACAGTACGGATTCCGGACCTTTGTGGCTTCGCTGCTGGTGGGGACTTATGCTGGTTCCACTGCAACTCGCTTTTTGAGGCACGTGCCTAAAGATCGTTCAGCGGCAGTTGGACTGGCGCGCGAGTTGGTTGACGCGAGCCGAAAAGCCGCGTGATCGCTCGGCTGGAGGAGGAAGTTGAAACATCGTGGCTGAAACATCGCAGCGAAGTTACGCTTTGATTCGTCCTTAGGCCAACGCCATCATTTGATCCAGTCGATCTCGACCGTGGTATTTGGCTGTCCGGTGAATTCCAGCTGCAACGATTCGATTTGGTCTGCTTTGATTGGCTGATCGATCAATTTGTACGTGCCGAACTCTTTGCTTTGCTGAAGTTGAAACTCGCTGCAGATATCTCCGTTGACCGAGAACGTCAAATTGGTGGCCTTGTTCGTTCGCAAGCGAATTTGAAGCTTCCCAGCAGTATCTGATTTTGTGTTCAAGCCGCTACGTTTGATTCCTCCACGACCTTGGATCAAATCGAAATCGAGAAAGCCCTGCCGACCCGCGATGTTGGTTACTTTGCCCACGGCTTGCCAGCCTTCGGTTTGCCAAGCGCCGCAATTGAAATCAAACATCAGTTTTCCATCGGCAGGATCGCGATCGTTGAGTTTTTCCCAAGTGTCAGACAGGCCGTCGCCATCGGAGTCTTTTCGAATTGATTCGTACTCCGCGTTTTGGCCAAGTCCCCATTTTTTGCTGCTGGCCATTTCGAGTTCGATTGGCGGTTCGTCTCCTGCGCCAGAATCACCTTTGGAAAGCCAATCGTCCAAGAGTTTGCGATGCCGGGCTACTTCGGCAGCGTATTTCGGATCGTTGATTAGGTTTTGTAGTTGAGCTGGGTCGGCTTCAACGTCGTAAAGTTCTTCATAAGGTCGTTCGCCGAAATAGATCTTGGCAAGCTTCGGATCCAACGAACCATCAGCGTATCCAGTGCGAAGCGCTTCTAAGAAGTCTTTTTTGTCCCGATACTGAGGCTGCAATAGAACGCGGTCAAGCATGTAATTGCGAGTGAAACGAAAGCGCTCGGTCCGAATGCTGCGAATCCGATCGATGGTATGGTCACAGCGATCGCGGGCGGTGCCGACAAACTCACGAGGGACGAACTTTGGATCGAACAGGAATCGACCTTCCATCCACTCAGGTTGAGCGATTCCCGCCCATGCAAGCGTTGTGGCTGAGAGGTCAAGCATCGAAACGAGATCGTCTCGAACTCCAGCAGTCGGGACCCACGGTGCTGGTCCGGTGATGATAAACGGAACGTGAGATCCGCCCTCGGTTGGTTGCTGTTTGTGGCGGACCAGATTGTTGGCACCGTGATCTGAAAAGTAGACAACGATTGTTGAGTCGGCCAATCCATCGGATTCTAATCTCTCAAGGATGCCGGCGATGATTCCATCGTCCATGCGAGCTGAATCAAAGTGCTCGGCGACAATTTCCCGATATAAATCGGTCTGCGGATAGTCTGCTGGAATTGTGACTTTGGAGCGATCGGTCTTGTTCTTGAATTTTTTTGTGTTGAGTTTACCACCCTTTAGCTGGATTTGACCAAAGAAAGGCTGGCCGTCTTTGCGAACACGCCACGGCGTTCTGCTCTGACCTTTTGGAATTTTTTGAAACACTTTGGAATGTTCAAAGTTGTAATCGGTCTTGCCAACGTTGAAGCAAAAGTACCCTTGCTCGGTCATTAGATCGGCAATCGTTTTCATGCCGTCCGGGAGTGGCAATTCTGCTTCCCCTCGCCGTGAACGGTGTTCATGAGCTCCAAAGCGAATTTGATTGGCACCGGTGATGATCGCTGAGCGACAAATCGAACAGACAGGTGCTGGAACGTAGGCTCTGGAGAATCTTACGCCTCTGGCCGCCATCGCGTCGATTGTCGGCGTGTGTCCTTTTTGAACGTCGTAGCCGTAACAGCCTAGCCAGGGAGAAAGGTCTTCCTGGAAAAGCCAGAGGATGTTGGGCTGCTTGGCGGGCTTGTCTTGCCGGGCTTCAGCTTCAACAAAAGACGCTTGAAGTACCAAAGTCGTAAACAGAAGTGTCAGGCCAAAGGTTTTCATGGTTTACTCTACTGAAAAAGTGTCGAAGCAAAGTAAGTTTACCCGAAACGATAAGCTCAGTACGTAAAAACCGCAGAAGTCGTCTATAACGATTTTCATCTATTGCGAATGATCGGTCAGGGTCAGCCACGCAATGCACAGCGCTATCAACTACCCAAGAATGTGATGAAGAACGAGATATCAAAAAAGTTCACCTCACAGTCTTGATTCAAATCCGCCTCAAGCTGGAAACTTCCGGAGGAAAGAACCGAAATGAAAGGTTGGATGTCAAAAAAGTTGACTTGGCCGTCCAAGTTAATATCCCCAAAAAGGACATCGAACAGTTCAAGCTCCAGTGTTGCCGAACCGAATGACGG
>CAYSQZ010000075.1:0-19613 GCA_964433035.1 uncultured Pirellulaceae bacterium
CAAAGAAGTTTTCCTGGCCGTTACCTACCGTTCCTGTTCCAAGGGCGACACCATTGGCATCAAAGTAGGTTGCTGTGGTTAAATTGGGGCCCATGTCGGGTGCAGAAACAAATCCTTGAAGCACACCATCAACGAAAAACTCCAGTGTCACATCGCCCTGATTTCCACCGACGTCGAAAGTATCAATGATGTCGACAGCGAATCCGTTGGATGGCGTAGTCAGATCGAAGGTGATCGTGGTAACGACCACACCATTACCTGCACTCACAGGATCAATCTGCACTGCATTGCCAGCGGTGCCTGACTGGAAGCCATTGGCGGTAGTGAGCGTGAGCGTTGGGTCATCCCCGGCGACATCGTCGGCGATAGAGAATGTGCCGCCCGTGAAAGCGGTCGAGGCGGGCGTCGGGTTAGTAAAATCGGAGGTCGATGTAATCGTTCCACCTGCGCCAATGACGGTTGCATTAAAACCGGATTCTGCGCCACCAGCGGCAGTGGTGTTGTTACCAACGAAGAACACGTCCGTAGTTGCTGTGGCGGTCTGAAATTCGGACCCGTCACCGGGCTGTACCGTCACACCGCTACCCAGGACATGGTTCCAGTTCTCAGCGGTAAGTGCAGCTGTCTCAATGGTTCCGACGTTCAACTCTAGGTCCCAGTCACCCCCGAGTTCCGCCGCACCGGTCAAGTCATCCGACGCCGCGACATCAGCGCCAGTAATCGCGCTGATCGACTCGATAAACTGTTCGCCTTCGGCGTTGCCAGCCAAGTCACAGCCATAGAACAACAGGTCGGCATCTCCGGTCAACGCATCTGACCAGCCGGCCAGTTGGTCGGCGTAACGGTTCAGATTGTCAGCCGTCAATGCAGTATTGCCGAGGAAGATTTCGCCTTCATCACCGTGTGAAATGATGTGAATCGCGTCATAATCAACGTCCGACTCGGCCAGGATCGCCGAGATTTGGGCGACACCATCGCTGTTACCATCAAGCAAACGAATCTCAAGGGCACTCTCGGGCCTTGATTCAAGAATCTCGGCCAGCAACTGCTCGCTGTTCTCGACTCCTGCATCAACAAGGATCAGTTCTCGAGGTCCCTCGATGTCGGCCTGCTCAATGTTTTGAACTTGAGCCGGCACTGACTCCTGAGCATCGGCTTGAGGCAAAATGAAAGTGGCATCTGGAACACCGTCGAAAAGGACTCGATCTTCCAAAGATTCGAAAAGTGAATTAAAAATCAAACGCTGAGCACTGTTTTGGCGCATTTGTAGAATCCATTGCAAAAGGGCAGCTTGACTCGTGATGCCAAGACGGGAGTTGCGAGTCTCTGTATTGGCGGCGGAGGTTGAGGGCCTATAGCAGGGATGAGTAGGCTTTGGCGGGATGTGAGGAGAGAAGACGACTGGAGAAGAGATATAAAGGTAAGAAAAGCAAAAAGCGGCATACACCGAGAGATGCATGCCGCTCTGATTATCGTTCCAACCCGTTGTCGCTTTTATAAAAATGCCCAAGCAAATGCTTGAACCGCATCTGCGGCCTTGAGAAAGTAAGTAACCCTTGTCGATTAACCAATGCAATCAAGCTGGCAAAAAGTCAACCAGGAGAGATTTTCGCTTGGTTATCAGTTTTTGAGGACCCTGCTGGGGAAAGCTGCAACTTTCAAGCACAAAGTCGCTGCTGTCAATTTCACTGCTGTCTCGACAGCGTGAAAGATAAATGCCCACTCATTCGTGAGGCAAGAAAGTTAGGCAAGAAATAACAAAAGGAGTTTTCATTCCGGCTAAAGCCGGTACTACGAACTCTAAACCAACAGGCTGCTAAACCAGAGCCTGCCCTGAAGCGGCTCGGGCAAACTTAATCGCCCGAACTCCGCCAATCAGGGGGAATATGCTCTTACTTTTGAGTCGATCAAGAACTACGACTTGTTGAAACTTGTTGGTAACAACCAGCTTGCCATCTTTTCCAAGAAGGTAAGCTCTTGAGCCGACTCGTTTTGGCTAAGCTCTAGGTCATTTTCAGCGGCTGGTTGGTTCTCAGCGGTTTCAATATCACCTTCAGAGCCAGAATCTGAAAGATCGCCAATCACCGTTTCACCCATGTACTCAACCGGCACTTGGCCATAAGGCGTCATCGGCCCGCAACCACAACCGTCGTTCAGAATCTCCTGGATCGGTTGTCCGCACGGATCAACTACCTCGCCACATGGATCACAAGCGTCCATCACTTCGGCACAAGGGTCAACAATCACTTCGCCGCACGGATCGCATTCACAGCAATCGCCAGCTTCACTTTCGGTCGGCGTTGCGTAACCACCGGTCACTGCCCGGCCACTGTCCAGCGACAATGGATCGGCGTTGCCGTTGATTGGAACTCCGGAGTAAATCGGTCCCGGCGAACCTGAGAATGAACTCAGGAGCGAACCGATTTGAGAGGCGGTGATCCTCGGCAACCCCTGGAACCTCGGCGGATTGCCAGTCGCTCCCCGGGCTTGCTCGGCGAACGTATTGTTATTAAATGCTTCACCGAATCCAAGCTGGATATTGGAGAACATGTCATCCGCGATCGTGAACGAAGAATCTCCATTGTCGATTCCGTCATCAAACCCTTCAGGCTGAACCTGTGTAACCGAGTAATTTCCAGCGACAAGGTTGTCGAACGTGTAGTTACCGTTAGCGTCAGTAAAGGTCGTGATCTCAACTGGGTTGCCGAAGATGTCGGTTCCAGTCAAGATAATCTCGACGCCCGCGATTCCTCCTTCGCCGGCACCTTGTACACCATCGCCGTTGTCGTCCTGGAATACCGTTCCAGAAATCTCACCCAGAGGAACCTCTGGAGGATCGAACAAGGTTGGATCATCTGACGTGCCCAGATCGTCTGGCGAGCCAGCATTCGAAGATCCAGCATCGGCTCCGCTGTCACTGGCATCCTCTGCCGTGATTGGGTTACCGGTCGAATCAAGAATTGGATCGCCGTTGGCATCAACAGCATTGGCTTCTCCATCAACCTGATTGACAAGGGTATCAGCTACCTCTCGCGGATCAATTTCGACGTCGAACTGAAGTGTGAATGAATCTCCTACCACAAGTTCGTTAGTGGCCGAAGTGTCGACCAACTCGATAATCGTGCTTCCGTTCCAACCAGCCGAATCAAGCGTGATCGTGCTACCAGGCAATGATGGCCCTGCGGCTAGAATCAAGTTGCCTGCGTCGATATAAGCCGAGCCGAACTGGGACGCTAAATCTTCAATCAAGCTCAACTGCGCCAGGTCAACGTTCCCGGTGTTCTCGACGACGACTTGATAAGTCACCACAAAGTTTCCAAGCTCTGTCAGGACGGGTTCACCCACGATGGATTTCGCAATTCCCAGATCAGCGATGACGGGAACTTCCACCGATTCATCCAAATCATCACCGGCAGTCGTTGGATCAACTTGATCGCCGGTTGCCGCTGTCGTGATATTGGTGATCGTAGTACCACCGAGGCTTGCATCAACCGTTCCTGTCAAAGTGATGATTGCGTCGTCACCTTCGTTGATGGTGCCAATGTTCCACAATCCAGTGCTGGCATTGTAAGTACCTTGAGTTACGGTACTTCCTGTGAAGGTAATACCTGCAGGCAACTGATCGACCAGCGAAACCCCAGTGGCTTGAGCAGCACCGTTGTTGGTAACAACAATTTGGAAAGTGACAGACTCACCTTCGAGTGGTGTTGGATTACCAGAGATTAAGCTTTTCTCAGTAACCAGGTCAGCGATATTATCGACAACAATGGTTTCGTCTAAGTCATCTCCAGCAGTTGACGGATCAGGTTGATCGCCGGTCGCCGCAGTGGTGACATTGACGAGCGTGCTGCCGCCTGCTCCTACATCGACGGCACCAGTCAACTCAATGGTTGCTGTGGCACCTGTGTTGAGAGTGCCGATAGTGAATAACCCAGTTGCCGAATTGTAAGAGCCTTGAGATACGGCACTTCCTGTGAAGGTAATGCCTGCCGGCAATTGATCAGTCAGCGAAACGTTGGTTGCTTGAGCCGTACCGTTGTTGGTGACCGTGATCAGGTAAGTGACCGAGTCGCCTTCTTCTGGTGTGGCATCGCCAGACAGTAATGACTTCTCAGTGACCAGATCAGCGTTGGCATCAACGACGACCGACTCATCCAAATCATCTCCGGCAGTTGACGGATCAGGTTGATCGCCACTGGCCGCAGTCGTGATGTTGGTGATCGTGTTGCCGCCTTCGCCTACGTCGACGGTACCTTCGAGCGTCAAGACTGCCGTTTCGCCAATATTGAGCGTCCCGATGTCAAACAAACCAGTAACAGCATCATAGGTTCCTTGAGTCACGACTCCGTTGCCAGCGGTGGCTGTCAGTCCTGCTGGCAGCAAGTCGGTCAGCGATACGCCAGTTGCTTGAGCGACACCGTTGTTGGTGACTTCAATTTGGAACGTGACCACTTCACCTTCCAACGGAACAGCGTTTCCGCTGGCCAGTGTTTTGACAGTCACCAGGTCCGCGTTGTTATCGACGACGACCGACTCATCCAGGTCATCACCGGCAGTTGACGGATCAGGTTGATCGCCGCTGGCCGCAGTTGTGATGTTGGTGATCGTGTTGCCACCTTCGCCAACGTCGACAGTACCTTCGAGTGTCAGAATGGCCGTTTCGCCAATGTTGAGCGTCCCGATGTTGAACAGGCCAGTAGCAGAATCGTAAGTTCCTTGCGTCACAGCCCCGTTGCCAGCGGGGGCTGTCAGTCCTGCTGGCAGCAAGTCGGTCAGCGATACGTTGGTTGCTTGAGCCGCGCCGTTGTTGGTGACTTCAATTTCAAACGTGACCACTTCACCTTCCAGTGGAGTTGGGTTTCCGCTGGCAAGTGTCTTGACCGTCACCAGGTCAGCGTTGGCATCAACGTCGACCGATTCATCCAGATCATCACCATCGGTTGACGGATCAGGCTGATCGCCGCTGGCCGCAGTCGTGATGTTGGTGATCGTGTTGCCACCTTCGCCGACATCGACAGTACCTTCGAGCGTCAAGGTCGCAGTTTCACCGATGTTCAGTGTTCCGATATTAAACAGACCTGTTGCCGCATCGTAGGTGCCTTGAGTGATGGCTCCGTTTCCAGCGGTCGCAGTCAGTCCTGCCGGCAGCAAGTCAGTCAGCGAGACGTTGGTTGCTTGAGCCGCGCCGTTGTTGGTGACTTCGATCTCGAAGGTGACCACTTCGCCTTCGAGCGGAGTTGGGTTCCCACTAGCCAATGTTTTGACGGTGACTAGATCGGCGTTAGCATCGACAACAACTGATTCATCCAGATCATCACCGGCGGTGGAAGGATCGTCTTGATCGCCCGCGGCGGCGGTGGTGATGTTGGTGATGGTGTTGCCACCCTGGCCCACATCGACGGTACCTTCGATCGTCAATGTGGCGGCTTCCCCAACATTGAGCGTTCCGATGTTGAACAGACCTGTGGCCGCATCGTAGGTGCCTTGAGTGATGGCTCCGTTACCGGCGGTCGCTGTCAGTCCTGCTGGTAGCAAGTCGATCAGCGAGACGTTGGTTGCTTGAGCCGTGCCGTTGTTGGTGACTTCGATCTGATAAGTAACAACGTCACCTTCAAGTGGAACTGGGTTGCCACTGGCAAGTGTCTTGACAGTGACCAGGTCGGCGTTGTTGTCGACAGTGACCGATTCTTCGAGGTCATCGCCGACGGTTGAAGGATCAATTTGATCGCCAGTTGCGGCGGTGGTAATGTTGGTAATGGTGTTTCCACCCTCACCCACATCTACCGTTCCAGTCAATGTGATGATTGCGTCGGCACCTTCGTTGATGGTGCCAATGTTCCATAAACCAGTTACAGCATTGTAGGTGCCTTGCGTAACCGAGCTACTGGTAAAGGTGATACCTGCCGGCAATTGGTCGACAAGCGAAACGCCCGTTGCTTGAGCCGCACCGTTGTTGGTGACGACGATCTGGAACGTAACCGATTCGCCTTCAACCGGAGTTGGATTGCCAGAGAACAATGTCTTTTCAGTCACCAGATCAGCAAGGTTCTCAACGACAACCGCTTCCTCCAGATCATCGCCGGCAGTTGATGGGTCAGGTTGATCGCCTGTTGCCGCCGTGGTGACATTGGTGATCGTGTTTCCACCTTCACCCACGTCGACGGTACCGGTCAGTTCAAGGGTTGCCACGGCACCTTCGTTGAGAGTGCCGATAGTGAATAACCCGGTTGCCGAGTTATAAGAACCTTGGGATACGGCACTGCCTGTGAAGGTCAGGCCAGCAGGCAATTGATCGACCAGTGAAACACCAGTCGCTTGTGCTGTACCGTTGTTAGTAACGGTGATCAAGAAGGTAACCGAATCCCCTTCGGCTGGTGTTGAATCTCCCGACAAAAGCGTCTTTCCAGTGACCAGATCGGCGTTGGCATCAACGACGACAGATTCGTCGAGGTCATCCCCGGCAGTTGTTGGGTCCGGTTGATCGCCTGTTGCTGCGGTGGTGATGTTGGTGATGGTGTTGCCACCTTGCCCGACATCGACGGTGCCTTGGAGTGTCAACGTGGCCGTTTCGCCAATGTTGAGTGTTCCGATGTCGAACAGACCGGTCGCCGCATCGTAAGTACCTTGAGACACGACGCCGTTTCCAGCAGTCGCTGTCAGTCCAGCTGGAAGCAAGTCGACAAGCGTAATACCAGTGGCTTGAGCGGTACCATTATTGGTAACTTCGATTTCGAACGTGACCACTTCACCTTCTAGCGGAACCGAGTTTCCGCTAGCAAGCGTTTTGACGGTGACCAGATCGGCGTTTGGATCAACGTCAACCGATTCATCCAAGTCATCGCCAGCAGTTGACGGGTCAGGCTGATCGCCAGTGGCTGCCGTGGTAATGTTGGTGATGGTGTTGCCACCTTGACCCACATCGACGGTACCTTCGAGTGTCAAGATCGCCGTTTCGCCAATGTTGAGCGTTCCGATGTCGAACAGACCGGTCGCCGCATCGTAGGTGCCTTGGGTTGTGACGCCGTTTCCAGCAGTCGCTGTTAGCCCTGGCGGGAGCAAGTCAATCAGCGAGACGCCGGTTGCCTGAGCCACACCGCTGTTGGTGACTTCGATTTGGAAAGTAACGACTTCGCCTTCAACAGGCACAGGGTTGCCACTGGCAAGTGTTTTCACAGTTACCAAGTCAGCGTTGGCATCAACGACAACCGATTCGTCCAGGTCATCGCCCGCGGTTGTTGGATCGTCTTGATCACCTTCTGCCGCGGTAGTGATGTTGGTGATGGTGTTACCGCCTTGGCCCACATCGACGGTACCTTCGATCGTCAATGTCGCAGTTTCCCCAACATTGAGCGTTCCGATGTTGAACAGACCGGTGGTCGCATCGTAGGTTCCCTGGGTAATGGCTCCGTTACCGGCGGTTGCTGTCAGCCCTGCTGGTAGCAAGTCGATCAGCGAGACGTTGGTTGCTTGAGCCGTGCCGTTGTTGGTGACTTCGATCTGATAAGTAACAACGTCACCTTCAAGTGGAACTGGGTTGCCACTGGCAAGTGTTTTGACAGTGACCAGGTCGGCGTTGTTGTCGACAGTGACTGATTCTTCGAGGTCATCGCCGACGGTTGAAGGATCTATTTGATCGCCCGTGGCTGCCGTGGTGATGTTAGTGATCGTGTTACCGCCCTGGCCAACATCAACGGTCGCCGTCAAGGTGATGACCGCTTGGTCACCATCATTGATGGTCCCAACAGTCCACAGTCCAGTGGCAGCATCATAAGCACCTTGAGAGACCGAGGTACCAGTCAGCGTAAGTCCAGCCGGTAGCTGATCAATCAGTGAGACACCAGTCGCTTGAGCCGCTCCATTGTTGGTGACGGTGATCTGGAAGGTGATCGACTCACCTTCGACCGGAATCGCATTGCCACTAATAAGTGACTTCTCGGTGATCAGATCAGCCAGATTCTCGATGACAACTTCTTCTTCCAGGTCATCGCCAGCGGTTGATGGATCAGGTTGATCGCCAGTCGCCGCTGTAGTTACGTTGATAACGCTGTTGCCACCTTGGCCAACATCGACGGTTCCTGTCAGTTCGATCGTTGCCACAGCACCATCATTGAGCGTGCCAATGTCCCACAATCCGGTTGCCGAATTGTAAGAGCCTTGAGAAAGAGCACTTCCTGTGAAGGTGATCCCTGCGGGCAATTGATCGACAAGTGAAATACCAGTTGCCTGAGCAGCACCGTTATTGGTGACTGTAATCAGGTAAGTGACAGAATCGCCTTCGGCTGGTGTTGAATCTCCAGAGAGTAGTGATTTCTCTGTCACCAGATCAGCGTACGGATCAACATCAACCGTTTCATCAAGGTCATCGCCGGCGGTGAACGGATCAATTTGATCACCCGTAGCCGCTGTTGTGATGTTGGTGATCGTGTTTCCACCTTCACCCACATCAACGGTACCCTCGATCGTCAACGTCGCGGATTGGCCAGTGGCCAGTGCTCCGATGTCGAACAGACCGGTGACTGGATCATAAGTACCTTGAGTCACGGTTCCGTTGACGGCAGTCGGTGTCAGTCCTGCCGGAATTAGATCAGTTAGTGAAACTCCGGTGGCGTCGTTGACACCGGAGTTGGTAACTACAATCTCGAAAGTAACTGTATCGCCTTCGGCTGGTGTACTGTCGCCACTGACCAAAGACTTCACGGTCACAAGATCGGCAACGCGTGGAATTTCCACGGGTGTTGGATCGTCACTGGTACCCATGTCGCCTGGTGCACCCGAGTTGCCGTCAGATGGATCGGTTCCACTATCGGAATCATCCTCGGCAGTAATTGGGTTGCCAGAAGAATCGGTGATCGGATCACCATTCTCATCGACGGCATCGCCGCCAACGGTGACTTGGTTTTCAAGTGGTGACGAAGCGGTGCCACCGGGGCCCGGAATCACTTCGACAGCGAATTGGAATACAAACGAGTCACCCACAACCAGAATCGAAGGCACCGACTGGTTGATAACCTCTGGTGAGCTTCCGCCGTTGAAGTTGGCAGTATCGAGGGCCAATCCGCTGGCGGCATCGCCCGGCGGCGTGACTATGGTCAAGCCATAGGCGTTCGCATAAGCTGGACCGAACTGAGATGCGAGATCTTCGATCAAAGTCAGGTTGGCTAAATCAACGGTACCGGTGTTCTCGATCACGACTTGGTAGATCACTTCGAAGTTACCATTGGTCAGCAACGTTGGTGATCCAACGACTTGCTTAGCCGCTGATATATCAGCGATGATGATCGGTGTTGGATCATCAAGGTTCCCGTCTGGATCAGCTCCGTTATCTGATTCGTCTGATGCAGCAAGTGCTGGATCAGGTTGCCCAGTGTCAGGATTGATTCCATCGCCGGCGATCGTTCCTTGGTTCTCCAGTGCTTGAGAAACACTGTCGACGCCATCGGGATCAATGGTGACAGTGAAGCTGACTTCGAAGCTGTCGCCAATGTTCAGTTGACCAGTTCCGTCAAGCAGATCCTGAGTCGAATCGCCAGCCCAGTCGGCGTTAGCGCCCGGTGCAGTTCCAGTACCGACAAAGTTCGCAACCGTTGGAGCCGTCGCTGAAACGAATGCGTTGCCGAACTCAGCCATGATATCGTCGGTCAGTGACAGGTTCGCCAAATCGACAGTACCGTTGTTCTCGATGACGAACGTGAACGTGACATCGAAGTTGTCTCCATTTGGAACCGCGTCACCGGCTGACTTGGCAAGTCCAACATCCGGAATAAGCAGCGGCGTTGGATCATCAGTAGTTCCCATGTCGCCAGGTGCATTCGGATTGTCACCGTTGGGATCAGAGCCGCTATCGGAATCGTCTTCAACCATGATTGGGTTGCCCGATGCGTCGGTGATTGGGTCACCATTTTCATCAACCGCATCGCCACCGACAGTGACCTGGTTGTCCAATGCTCCCGGTGCACCGACCGCATCTGGATCGACTTCGGTGGTGAAGGTGACGGTGAACGAATCGCCAACAGCCAGCAGTGTTGCGGCGGCTTGGTCAATTATCTCGGTGGTGCCGCTGCCGTTCCATGCGGAATCAAGCACAACGTTGCTGGTCGCATCGGCTGGAGGAACAGTCAACGTGATGTTACCCGCTGAAACTAGAGCCGTTCCAAACTGCGACGCCAAATCTTCAACCAGCGTCAAGTTGGCAAGATCGACAGTGCCAGTGTTTTCGATGACCAGTTCGTAGGTGACCTCAAAGTTCCCATTGGCCAGTGGTGTCGGTGTGCCAGAGACGGCTTTGACAACGCTGACGTCAGGGATAATGATCGGAGTCGGATCGTTGCCAAACGTTCCGTCCATGTCATCTTCGCCATTCTCAGATGTTGGGTTGGTTCCGTTGTCACTGTCATCGAAAGTCATCAAAGACGGATCGGTCATACCTGTATCCGGATTGATTCCTGTTCCGTTGGAGGTTGCCTGGTTTTCAAGTCCAACCGATGCGCCTGAGGCATCAGGATCGATGGTCACGGTGAACGTAACTTCGAACGTGTCATCAACATTGAGTGGTCCGGTTGAAGTAATCAGCGACTGCGTTGTGTCGCCTTCCCAAGCCACATTGGCTGTCGGAGCTGAACCGGTGCCTGCGAAGTTGGCAACTACCAAGCTTCCTGGAACGATGTCAACGAACTGACCACCGAACTGAGTCGCGATGTCGTCAAAGAGATCAACATTATCCAAGGCAACCGTTCCAGTGTTCTCCCAGACCAGCGTAAAGGTCACATCGAAGTTTTCGCCGTTGGCAACCGCATCGCCAGCTTCTTTGGCCAAGCTAATACTTGGGATCAACAGCGGTGTTGGATCATCGGTCGTGCCCATGTCGCCCGGTGCACCGGTGTTGTCGTCCGACGGATCGGCGCCGCTGTCGCTGTCATCTTCAGCGGTGATCGGTGCGCCGGTTGAATCCAGGATCGGATCACCGTTCTCATCAACGGCGTCACCACCAACGGTGACCTGGTTATCCAAAACGCCAGTGGCCGCCGCTGCGTCGACTTCGACAGAGAACTGGAACACGAACGAGTCGCCGACAACCAGAATTGAAGGCAGCGTCGTATTGATAATCTCAGGTGAAGTGCCACCGTTGAAATTGGCGGTATCAAGCGCCAGTCCACTGTCAACGTTACTTGGAGGTGTGATCAGTGTCAGACCGTAGGCGTCAACGTAAGCCGCACCGAACTGAGACGCGATGTCTTCGGTGACTGACAGGTTAGCCAGATCAACGGTACCGATGTTCTCAACCACGACTTGGTAGTCGACTTCGAAGTTACCGTTGCTCAGTAGCGTCGGAGTTCCCACGACTTGCTTGGCCACCGAAACGTCAGCGATGATAATCGGTGTCGGATCGTTGTTGGCACCCGAATCACCGTTCTCTCCCAGGTTATCGCCGTTTGGATCTGTTCCGCTGTCCGACAAGTCGTCAGCCATCAGCGGATTGCCTGAACTGTCCGTCAGTACATCACCTATTTGATCGACCGCGCGACCACCGACTTCCGCCTGGTTGGTCAGGGCTTGTGAGATACTATCGATTCCGTCGGGATCAATCGTCACGGTAAAGACGACTTCAAAACGGTCGCCCGGTTGGAGGAAACCGTCCATATTGAGAATGTTCAGCGACGTGTCACCAGACCACGCAGCATTGGCCGTGGGAGTCGTGCCGCTGCCGACAAAATTCTGGACAGTCAGACCGGTCACATTAACTAACGCGTTTCCGAACTGTCCCGAAATGTCATCGAACAGCGTCAGCATATCGAGGTTGACGCTACCCGTGTTCTCGATCACCAACGTGAATGGCACGTCGAAGTTTTCACCGTTGGCCACCGCATCGCCGGCGCTTTTGGCAACCGCAATTTCCGGAACGATTGCATCGGTCGGCTCATCGTTGTCGATGCCGTCTCCAAAATCAGTTCCGCTTTGGTCGCCGACGTTGATCGGGGTTCCGTTAAAGTTCTGGCCAACAGCGGTGATGTCAGCAGTATTGGTAAGGAAGTCGGAATCATCGTCCAACTGATCTGGATCAAGGACCACGTCAAAGGTCACCGAGAATTCTTCTCCGGCAGCCAGCAGTTCGGATGTCACAGTGGCGTTGAACAGGTCCAGAGACGTATCGCCGGTCCAGGCCGAATTGATCAGGCTGGCAGGAATGTTGCTGTTGGGAGCAAGCGTTGCGTCGATCGTTGGTGTTGTCGCAGAAATGTAAGCCGCACCAAACTGGGTCGCCAGATCTTCGGTCAGGCTGAGGTCGGTCAGGTCAACGGTACCACTGTTCTCGACTCGCAGCGTCACCGTAATCGTGGAAGTTCCATCAGCATTGGTTACCGCATCGCTGTGGGCTTTCCAAAGTCGAACTTGTGGGACTTCGAATGGCGTCGGATCATCGGTGGTGCCTTCGCCGTTGTCGGTGTTGGGGTTCAAGCCATCATCTGAATCATCGGTGACCATACCTGCGGTTGAGTCTGCCGTGCCCTGAACCTGGTTGCCGGGTGTAGGTGCAGTCGTTGCATCGGGACCATTAAGCAGTTCATCGCCATCGATGCGAACCGTGTACGAGACGACGATCTGCTCGCCAGTCTGAAGGGCGCCACTGGTACCGTCAAAGACACTCGTCTGCCCGCCACCGCCAAGGAACCCAGTGTTGAAGTTGGGCAAATCGCCTGGGTTGGCAAGCGTATCACTAACCACCGTCGGCCCGACAACCAGACCGGTTCGATCCAGCGTACCGGTTCCGATGAACGTCGGTGTGTAGGCATCACCAAAATTGCTCAACAGCGTGATGTCATCGGTGATTTGAAGATTGGTAAGCTCGATGGTACCGGTGTTCTCGATCACGACGAGGTACTGGACATCAAATACGCCCGTCAGACCGGCTACTTCGGTCACCGAGTTGGCTTGCTTGCCCACGCGGAAGTCCGGGATTGCCAGTGGCGTCGGATCGTCGCTGCCTCCGGTGTCACCTGGTTCACCGCTGTTAGTATTATTCGGATTATTGCCCGAATCACTCAGGTCGGTGACTTCGATCGGGTTGCCTGATGAGTCCGTGATCGGATCACCGTTCTCATCAACCGCATCGCCACCGACGGTGACCTGATTATCCAGCGGAGCCGATGTTCCGGTAGCGTCTGGATCGACTTCGGTGGTGAACTGAACCACGAACGAGTCACCCACGGCCAGCAATGTTGCGGCGGACTGGTCGATGATCTCGGTAGTGCCATCACCGTCCCATGCTGAATCAAGCACAATGTTGCTCGACGCGTCTGCTGGTGCAGTGATCAGCGTGACGTTGCCCGCGCTGACAAGTGCTGACCCGAACTGGGAGGCCAGATCTTCGACCAGCGTCAAGTTGGCAAGATCGACAGTGCCAGTGTTTTCGATGACCAGTTCGTAGGTGACCTCAAAGTTCCCGTTGGCCAGTGGCGTTGGAGTGCCTGAGACGGCTTTGACAACGCTGACATCAGGGATGATGATCGGCGTTGGATCGTTGCCAAACGTTCCGTCCATATCGTCTTCGCCGTTTTCGCCTGTCGGGTCGGTACCGTTGTCGCTAACATCGGTGGCAGTGATTGGACTACCGCTTGGATCGGTAAGCGGATCGCCGTTTTCATCGAGTGCTTCGCCGGATGAAGTGGCCTGGTTTTCAAGTCCACCCGATGCGCCTGAGGCGTCAGGATCAATCGTGACGGTGAATGTGACTTCGAACGTGTCATCAACATTGAGTGGTCCGGTTGAAGTAATCAGCGACTGCGTCGTGTCGCCCTCAAAAGCTGAGTTGGCTGTCGGAGCCGAACCAGTGCCGACAAAGTTGGCAACTGTTAAGCTTCCAGGTACGATGCCAACGAACTGGCCACCGAACTGAGCCGCGATGTCGTCAAAGAGATCAACATTGTCCAGGGCAACTGTTCCGGTGTTCTCCCAAACCAGCGTGAACTCTACGTCGAAGTTGTCACCGTTTGGAACCGCATCGCCGGCTTCTTTGGCCAGACCGATTTGCGGAATGTAAAGCGGTGTTGGATCGTCGGAAGTACCATTGTCGCCCGGAGCGGTGGAGTTTTCATCCGATGGATCGGTGCCACTGTCGGAATCATCGGTCGCAGTGATTGGAGCACCGGTCGAATCGGTGATTGGATCGCCGTTCTCATCCACGGCATCGCCGCCGACGGTAACCTGGTTGTCCAAGACACCTGTCGCCGCCACGGCGTCGACTTCGACGGAAAACTGGAAGATGAATGAATCACCGACGGCCAATAGCGAAGGCACAGCCGTGTTGACAATTTCTGTTGACGCTCCACCATTCCAGTTGGCAGTGTCAAGAGCCAGTCTACTGGCCGGATCGCCCGGAGGCGTGATCAGTGTTAGACCGTAGGCGTCAACGTAAGCCGCACCGAACTGTGAGGCGATGTCTTCCAGGACAGAAAGGTTAGCTAAATCAACCGTACCAGTGTTCTCGACCACAACTTGGTAGACGGCTTCAAAATTACCGTTACTCAGCAGCGTCGGAGTTCCCACGACCTGCTTGGCCACCGAAACATCGGCGATGATGATCGGAGTTGGATCATCGAGCAGACCATCTGGATCGGCGCCGTTGTCACTGTCGTCTGAGGCCGCCAGTGTCGGATCAGGCATACCGGTGTCTGGGTTGATGCCATCGCCGGCGATCGTGCCTTGGTTCTCCAGTGCTTGAGAAACACTGTCGATGCCATCAGGATCAATGGTGACAGTGAAGCTGACTTCGAAGCTGTCGCCGACATCCAGGACACCGCTTCCATCAAGCAGATCCAGCGCTGTGTTACCTTCCCACGCCGCGTTGGCACCCGGAGCGGTTCCGGTTCCCGAGAAGTTGGCAACGGCCAGGCTGCCTGGAGCCACACCGACGAAGGCATTTCCAAACTGGGCTGCGATATCATCGGTCAATGACAGGTTCGCCAAATCGACTGTACCGTTGTTCTCGACAACGAAGGTGAAGGTGACGTCAAAATTGTCGCCGTTTGGAACCGCATCGCCGGCTGATTTCGCCAAGCCAACAGCGGGGATCAACAACGGTGTTGGGTCGTCGACTCCGCCAGTGTCACCATCACCACCGGGATTGTTTCCGTCAGGATCGGATCCACTATCAGAATCATCGGTGACGACCAGTGGGTTGCCTGAGGCATCGGTAATTGGGTTACCGTCATCGTCGAGAGCCTCACCGGAGGCGGTCGCCTGGTTGTCCAAAGGATTGGGTGTACCGGTCGCGTCGGGATCGACTTCGACAGTGAATTGAACGGTGAACGAATCCCCCACTTGCAGCAGATTCGTGGTGACGGTTTGGTCAACCAATTCGGTTGTACCGCTTCCATCCCATCCCGCTGTGTCAAGGGTGATGCTGCTGTTTGGATCGGCTGGCGGAGTTACTAAAGTGAGCCCACCACCGCTGACAAAGGCTGGACCAAACTGTGTCGCGATGTCATCAACGACCGAGACATCCGCCAAATCGAGGTTGCCGGAGTTTTCAATGACCAATTGATAGGTCACGCTGAAATTGCCATTGGCAAGCGGCGTTGGCGTGCCAAAGACCTCTTTGGCAACATCGATCGACGGCAAGAGGATCGGAGTGGGGTCGTCTGAAGTGCCTGATCCATTGTCGCTGCCGGGATCGGTTCCGTTGTCCGAATCGTCCATGATGGTAATCGGATTGCCGTTAGGATCGGTGGCTGGGTTACCGTTTGCATCAACGGCATCACCGGCTGTGGTTGCCTGGTTTGTCAGAGGAGTTCCAGGTATTGCAGCGGCAGCTGGATCAATCGTGACCATGAAGACGATTTCGAACGTGTCACCGGGATTGATCGGACCGGTGCTGTTGACCAGCGAAGCTGTCGTTGACGTCTCCCAAGCTGTATTAGCTGTTGGAGGCGAGCCTGTTCCAGAGAAGTTCAGCACTGAAAGGCTGCCCGGAACGACACCGACAAACTGGCTGCCAAACTGAGCGGCGATATCATCAAGGACGGTCACGTTATCCAGAGCAACGTTGCCGGTGTTTTCCCAGACCAGAGTAAAGGGCACATCAAAGTTGCTGCCATTGGGTAGTGCAATCCCGGCTTCTTTGGCCAATCCGACTCCCGGCAGGAACAACGGAGTCGCGTCGTCGCTGCCACCGGAATCGTTGTTTTCACCGGCGTTGGAGCCATCGGGATCTGATCCATTGTCAGAAAGATCCATTACCATAATCGGCATGCCATTGGCGTCGACAACCGGATCACCGTGCTGGTCCAGAGCGGTAGCGCCGGCTTTGGCCTGGTTGTTCAGGGCTGAAGTGGTTGGGTTGATGATGACATTAAACTGAACGACGAACGAGTCGCCGATTGCCAAACTGCTTGGAGAGGCCGCGTCGACTATTTCGGTAACACCGCTGCCATCCCAACTGCTGTCCAGTGTGACGCTGGAATTTGGATCGGTAGGGCCTGCTACCAAAGTCAGGTTGCCTGCCGAAACAAAGGCGGGGCCGAACTGGGTTGCCAGGTCATCGACCACGGAGAGGTTTTGCAGACCAGCAGATCCGGTGTTCTCAACGACCAATTGATAAGTTACCGCAAAGCTGCCATCGGGTAGGGCAACTGGGCTGGCAAAGACTTCTTTGGCGACGGCGATTTCGGGGTTCAGTTCGCGGAATGCGACTTCGCTGGTATCACCAAATTCATTGCCCAGATCGGTGCTGGGGTCATCGACGATTCCGTCGGTGTCGGCGTAGCTGTTGGGAGCCACGGCATCGTCGATTCCATCACCATTGTTGTCGTTGCCGCTGAGCGTCAATCCACTTTCGGTCGAGTCAGACAAACCATCATTGTCGCTGTCGGTATCCAAGAAGTCTGGAATCCCGTCCCAGTCAGAATCGACTGGTGGTGTGAACGCACCACCGTGTTCTACGGCTGGATCGTCAAACTGATCAAGGATACCGTCGCCATCGGAATCAACTCCGCCGGTGGTTGTCTGGAATCCTGCCGTTGGCTGGGCTTCGACGGCATCGGGGATACCATCGTTGTCACTGTCCAGGTCGAGGAAGTCGGCGACGCCATCTCCATCGGTATCGACTGGAAGTACATTGAGTTGATCCCATGCTCCATCACCATCATTGTCGGTGAAACCTGCAGCTGCTGCTTCTGCGACCGAAATGTGACCGTCGTTATTGGTGTCGGCAGCAATTGCATCTGCGTTTCCGCTTTCAACCAGGTCGCTGATACCGTCGTTGTCGCTGTCGAAGTCGCAGCCATTGTGAACGCTGTCTCCATCATTGTTGGCAAAGTTATTTCCAGTTATGAAGAAGAAGGTATCGTCGAACGTAATTCGTCCGATTTCGTCAACGTTGCCGTTGGAGCCAGCGATGCCGGTGCCTTGATCATTGAAGAAGTAGAATCGGAAAGAGTAGGTCGTATTGGTGGCCAGTTCGTAATCGATGCCAGTTTCCACGACCCGGAAGTTGTAGTTTCCGTCGACTCGGTCAACGTTGTAGCTACTGACCAGCGTATCTCCTGGTGTCGCGAACCCGTCATCGGAAACGATTACTCCAAAGTCGAAGTTGGTAAAGTTGTTACCACCACCACCAGTGTTCTGGGTGCCGTGGAAAAGGGCTTCGAGGAATGCCTGATCGGTTGGAAATGATGGCAGTGTCGTAAACGTCAGTTCAATATAGTCATCATTGGCGATTGCGCCAGCGAGGTCCGCCGAACCTGCGCCGCGAACGTCAAATTCGAACTGACGTCCCGGAGAAGCTGGGTTACCAAAGTTATCCAGTTCAACCAAGCCAGCGCCAACGACTGCGTTCTGGCTGCTGGCGATGATCATATCGGAATCGGGCGCGTTGGATGCGAATACACCTGCAGTGCCGGTCCCGTTATTTTCATTATGCGTGAAGTTGAATTGGCCTGTGAGATTCTGGGTCGATCCCCCGAAGACATTGAGGATTCCATCACCATTAACATCGGCGTCAATGATGTCAGCGACACCATCCCAGTCCTTGTCGGTGAAAATCTCAACAAGCTCGAACAGGTCATCGCCGACGATGGAGAAGTCAGGCAGGTCACTGGTCGCGGGCGAAGTGATGAAATTGGTGATGGACATGCCCGCTTGGCCAGCGTCAACGGTTCCTTCGAGCGTCAACGTTGCGGTTGAACCACTGGCCAGTAGTGGGATCGACCATAGCCCAGTGACGGGATCATAGGTTCCTTGAGTGACCGTGCCGTTGAGTGCCGTTGCTGTTAGTCCGGCAGGTAGCAGGTCAGTCAGACTGACGTTAGGCGCATCGTTGGGGCCATTGTTGGTAACCGTGATGTCGAAGGAGACCACGTCGCCTTCGAGCGGGAACGGTTCACTAGCACTACCAATTGTTTTGACGGTTACTAGATCTGCCGCAGGGAATACCAACGGCGTTGGATCATTTGTCCCGCCTGTGTCGCCTTCGGCTCCCGCGTTTGGATCATCGGGATCGGCTCCGCTGTCCGAAAGATCCATGACCATCACAGGGGCGCCGCTACTATCGGTGATTGGATTACCATCATGGTCAACCGGCGTACCTGAAGCTTTGACTTGGTTATCAAGGGTCGGAGATGTGGGCAGTACGACCGCGTCAAATTGCAGGGTGAACGAATCACCGATTGCCAAGTGGGTTGCAGCGGCAGAGTTATCGATAAACTCGGAGGTGGCACTTCCGTCCCAGGCAGTATCAATCGCGATTACTGAAGCCGGATCGGTCGGTCCGGCGGCAAGCGTCAGATTTCCTGCGCTGACAAAGGCAGGGCCAAATTCGGCTGCCAAATCTTCCACGACGGATAGATTTGATAGATCTGTTGCGCCGGTGTTCTCAACGACGATCGAATAAGTTACCGCAAACGAACCATCGGGTTGGACTGCAGGCGCTCCGACAATTTCTTTGGCAACGCCAATTTCCGGAATGACTTCGCGATAGGCGACTTCGGATGTATCCCCGAATTCGTTGTCGAGATCGTTCGATGGATTGGAAATGACACCATCGGTATCCATGTAGCTGAGTGGAGCAACCCCATCGTCGATGCCGTCACCATCGTTGTCGGTGCCACTGAGTGTCAAACCGCTTTCGGCGGTGTCAGTCAAGCCATCATTGTCACTGTCGGTGTCCAGATAATCTGGCGTGCCGTCCCAATCGCTGTCGATCGGATGAGCGAAGCTTCCACCGTGATCGCTGACGCCATCATCGAATGTATCTACGACGCCGTCACCATCGGCATCAGCTCCGATGGACGGCGAATTGTATCCTGTGGTTGGTTGAGCTTCGACGGCATCGGGAATGCCATCTTCGTCGCTATCCAGATCGAGATAGTCAGCAACGCCATCGTTGTCGGTATCGACAGGCGTCGTTGCTTGTCCGTCCCAAACGCCGTCGCCGTCGGCATCGACCAGACCTGCCGCCGCTGCTTCGGCGCCGGTAACCACACCATCGTAATCGGTGTCAGCAGCAAGCAGAACTGTGTTGCCGCTTTCCTGCAAATCGCTGATGCCGTCGTTGTCACTGTCGGGATCACAGTGATTGGAAATTCCGTCGCCGTCGGTGTCAATAGGAGCTTCTCTTAGGA
>CAYSQZ010000076.1:0-19377 GCA_964433035.1 uncultured Pirellulaceae bacterium
GTTAAAGGTCGAAGCTGCAGCCATCGCTGAGTACTTAAAACGGAGGGCTTAAATCTTAATCGGTGAAATATTTTAAGAAATCAGCTTTTTTTTCGGCCAAATGACAATTTGGTTGTATTCGAAAGGATTTTCCAAGTTCGGCCAATATATACGTTCTCAATTGGTCGGCAAATCCCAGAGTTATGAAAAGAACTTTTGATGTACCGCACTTTGGGAAACACGTTTTTTGTAAGATTCAATAAAGCCAGTATCAGCAAGGAAGTTCCGGTAGACAGGGCCATACCATTTCTTGTCGCCACGGTTTGAGTCGTGGAGATCGAACGACCGACCCAGAAAATTCTCGATCGTTTCTTTGCCACCGTCGGAACGCATGTGTTTTGTCGTCAGCAGGAGACAGCGATACTTGTTTTTAGTCAACACGGCATAACCAACCGCTTTGTCAAATTCGATGTCGGCAAAGTCGATCCCTGTTAACCGGCAGAATTCTTTTTCAAACCAACGGTCGGTTCCTTCGTGGTCAAATCGTTCCGTGAAAGCATGTTGAAGCAAGCCAATCCCTTCGACTTTTTGTATCGCATTACTGTTTACAAAATAATCAACATACCAAAACGGCAAGTCCTGAAAGAACATCGAGACATTGCGTTCCCACGGAGCGCGAAGCGGAACGATGAGGTCGGTTGACGGTCGACGACCGATAATTAGCCTGCGACAAAAACGATCCACCGGGTATCCAATCTTGCGATACGCCAACGGGAGTCGTTGCCGAAAACCGCAAGGACATAGTGGGTTGGCAAAAAGATCGTGGACGTTTACAGCACCAGGAATCGAATCGGCAAGAGTTGTCGATCCGACTTTTCCATACTGATATACGAGGACAAGGTTCGGGTCTGTGTATCGTTTGTAAAGTTTTTGCAAGTTCATCTGGAGTTAGCTTCGCGCTGAAATCTCTGTTGAAGAATTGATTTCCGATTCCTTTTCCAGCGGCCAGAGAAACCGGTAGGTGTGGACCAGGGTAACCACAAGTCCGACTCCAAAGGCGACCGAAAGGGCGATTCCACCGCCAAATGCTCCATAGCTTCTCACCAACAGGATGGAAGCAACGATGGAGACGATAAATATTACAACGTCAAACATAGTGTAGGCAAAATAGCGGCTGCAAGCCTGTGTTGCTCGACCAGCGATTCGTTGGGCGCCAGCAAGGCAACTGGCCAATAACAACGAGAACATTAACCAGTAGTCGCCGTAATCCGGGCCAAGGCAAATGTTCATGACGTATGGAATCACGAGCGTCCCTCCCAAAACCGACAAGAGCCCGACAGCAATGCTGGAACCGAGCAGGCGGTTGAATAGTCTCCAGAATCCCTTGCGGTTGTTCTGGCTTCGCTGCTTCGAAAGAACAGGGACTCCCGTATGCCCAATCGCACCGATCAGTTTTTGCATGGAGAACGCCAGCTGAGCCAAAATGCCATACACGCCAAGTATGTCAGTGCCAAGGAAATACTCGATCGAGTACTTGGGAGCATTCAAGGCGATGGAAGAAATGCCCGCGTCAAATCCAAGAGGGAATGCGCGTTTGGCGATTCGTTTGCATGCAGTTATGTTTCTAATCCCATCCAGTACAACCTGTTTCGAAATTGGTGTTTCAGGAGAATTGATTTTCCAGGCAAGTGGCAAGTCGCGAAAAATCCCCCATATGATTGAAACGACTGCCATACCACAAGCCGCGACGATCGCATTTCCGGACGTCAATGGAACAATCACAGCCAGCAGAGCCAACGCCGCGATGCCTTTCATGGTCAACGACCCGCCGATTAGATGGCTGGACTGTTGTCGCTGCAGTCCGCCATACGCGAGGTTGCTGATTGACTCACCGACGCGATAAGCAAGAATCGGAATAATAATTCCGATTCGCAGCGGGTAAAACACTAAACAGATCAAGATCGAAACTACGATCGCACAGACGAGCGCATAAAATCTCAACCCGATGTAGCTTGAGAATACTTCGTCGAACTCATGATCTGTTGACCTCATCACGCGCAGGTTGAGATCGAAGAACATGAAAACGGGCGCTGTCATTGCGAGAGCACTGACATAGGTCCCCGCAGCACCGTTGCCTCCAAAAGCAGAGATCAGCGTGATGACGGCCCATTGCGAAAACGCATGGAAGATGTTGCCACGAAAAAGAGCCGTTACCTGTTGAAGAAACGTTTTCTTGGGTTTCATTATTGTAGTTTGTCGTCCAAGTGCTGCTTGATTTGAGCCGCCAAATTTGCGGATAGTTTTCTGGCCGATTCACCGTCAAGGTGACTGCCATCGTAGCTGACCAATTCAGAATCCGAAGCATCGAGCCAAACTCCGCCAGCTTCTTTTAGATTGTTCCTAAACTCAATGTAGTCGAATCCGCTGCGTTGATCTTCCAGCTGTGCCATTTCTTTCGTAACAGGCGGCCGAAAACAGGCGACTACGATTCCGTTGTCTGAAAACTGTTTCACCATCGAATGAAACTGCCTGACGCGTTCTGGGTCAGCCTCATTTTGATCAAACCGATGTTCGAAAAATCGCAAAGCTTCTTTTTCATTTGCGGACTTGTGCGTTGTGTCAATCCATCCGGTTTCATGAAAGCATTCGGACTTCGCTTTCGTTTTTCCGGCAACTATTCGTTTTACCTCCTTCAGCGAAGATGGCTGGAGTTGGTCAACAATTTTTGCCAGCCAACCTGGGAAGCGAAATGCGGCAGCAGACAAGTTCTTTTGTTCCTGTTCAAACCCATTGGATTGATTGGCGTTGGGGGTGAACGAATTTGGCGTGACGCCAACAAGCAAAATACGCTGACCTTGTTCTTTCAATCGCGATTGAGCGAATTTCATCAGTTTCTCGTTGAGCGCGGCACCACGAAATCCAAGATTCAGCCCTGGCTCAATTCCTTCGTCAGCAAACAATTCCGGAGCGATGCCGTGTAGCACTCTGGAATCGCCGACTGCGACGATGCTGTGGATTGCGTCTGCTTCGAGCTTGTGACGCCAAAACAGTGTTTTAGTTATTCCCGAATCTGTGCTTGGACGTAACGCAACAACAGTTGCCAACAGTAACGCTGCGAGAATGAAAACCGAAATGAAACGAAGTTTGTTCTTATCCATCACTAAAACTGGAAGTAGATAAACGAGTGTCCGGGCCCGCGAAACAGAATCGTTGCAATGATGACCAGGGCGAGTAATCCAACTCTTATGTTCTCGTACCATTGGCTTTGAAAGATTTTTGCGTTGCAGGCTGACGTCGCAAAAAATCCTTCACGTGCAAAAACGAGTGCGATAAGTAATAGTTTGAATGTTCCGAGCCGTTGAATCGCGAGCTCAGCATTGATCGAGTCGATCGAAAAAAGGTGGCCGATGATCTCAAATGCCTGTTGAGCCGAGTTTGCTCGAAAAAAGCACCAAGCGATACAAGCCAGAAAAAATGTAATCGCGATCGCCAGAAATCGGCCCAATACCGGTATCGCGCAAAGTCGCTTGGGCCATTGTGTCATCCTTTCGATGCTAAGATAAAACGCATGCAAGGCTCCCCAAATAACGAAGGTCCATGCGGAACCATGCCACAGTCCTGACACCAACATAGTGATCCACATGTTGCAATGAGCTCGACCTTTGCTGACGCGGTTCCCTCCCAATGGCAAATAGACATAATCGCGGAACCACGTTGAAAGCGACATATGCCAGCGTGACCAGAAGTCGCGAAATCCGGCTGCAGCGTAGGGGTGATTGAAATTTTCTGGAAACTCAAACCCCATCCACTTGCCCAGTCCGCGTGCGATATCGCTGTATCCGCTGAAGTCGCAATAAATTTGAAAGGCGAACATGATCACGACCAGCCACCAGTAGGTTGCTGACGCGACGACAACTTCTGACTCAAAGGCAGCAGCGACTGCGGGGGCAAAAGAATCTGCGATGACCATTTTTTTAAAAAATCCATGGACAATCCATCGCAAACCGATCCAAAGATTCTCACCCGAGACAGGTTGCTCTTCTTCCAACGCCGGAATCAGATCCTTGGCACGAACGATTGGGCCGGCGACCAGTTGCGGGAACATCGATAGATACGCAAAAAAATGACTGATGTGCCGGGTTGGCTTCATTTCACCACGATACACATCGATCGTGTAGCTCATCGATTGAAACGTGTAGAAGCTAATCCCAACCGGAAGCGTTAACTCCAGCGGCGAAATCCCCAGCGGCCATCCCACGAAACTTCCCGCCTGATTCAGGTTGGCGATAAAGAAATCACAGTATTTGAATAATGCGAGCGAGCCGATGTTGGCGAGCAAAGAAATCCACAACCAGACTTTCTTAAACCGGGGATAGCTTTCGATTGCCAGAGCGGAAAAGTAGTCGACCAATCCACTGGCAATGATCAAGAAAAGAAATCGCCAGTCCCACCATCCGTAAAAGATAAATGATGCGGCAACGATAAAGGTTGACCGAACCAGCAGGCGGTGCTTTATCCACGGCCAAATGGAAAAGAAGATGGCCGCAAAAATCAGAAAGACAAGTGAGTTAAACAGCATCTATCGCGCGGCTGTCTTGTTATTGATCGCGTTGAACACTTGTCGGTAAACAGCTGCGGCATTGGCCCAGGTAAACTGCTTGCAATGCCTGAGCCCTCCAGCGGACATCGCTTCAGCGGCCGCTTGATCCGCCAGCACCATCTTTAACTGTTGTGTCGCAGTGGCGATGTCATCCAACTTAAAGTATCGCGACGAATCCCCACCAACTTCTCGCAGGACGGGAATGTCGGTTGCTACGACAGGGGTTCCGAACACGAGGGCTTCGAGTACAGGCAGCCCAAAGCCTTCGATGCGAGATGGGAAAAACAAAGCAGAGCTGCTTTGGAAATAACCGTTGAGCTCTTCGGTGCCGATTCGACCGGTTGGCACGATGTTTGATTGTGCAAACTGACGATCCGATTTTCCAATCAAGTGGAAGGTCACTTCGGGCAACGCGTCGGCCACTTCTTCAAGAGTTCGTATTCCTTTGTGGGGCCAGGATCCACTTGTCACTGCGATAACGTCTGGCTTGCCTGAGTACTGCCAGAGAGATTTCTCAGCCGCTCTTTTTTTGTTTGGGTCGATCCCGTTGGGAGCACCATAAACCTCCGGAGATCCGATAGCAGCCTTCAATTCCTCTGCGACCGAATTGGAAACGGACACGACCGCGGACGCCCGTCTGGCTGTTCGCATCGAATTTGTCCACCGAAGCGCACACATAATCTGGCGGGAATAGTTATGCTTGTAACGCGGATTACGTTGCGAATAGTGTAATGGAATGAGATCGTGGATCGTGAGTACTTCATGAAATTTTCCGTTCTCTCCAAGCCCTTGATTCAGCGGTGACCAGGCGATTTCGCCGGCACCAATTTGGGATCGCAGCTTTCTGCTGGCCCGAAAGCGATTGACCAAGCCATGGGTATCACCGATTTTATTGAACGCGGGTGCCTCATCCATGAATCGGTTGAGCCAATCTCCCGTTGCTTCAGAGCCATGAACGGTCAGGTTAATTTCTTCGAAGGCACTGATCTGGGGGATTAAGCCTTCCAGAAAAACTTGCGCACCGCCGGTACGTCCGGGAACGAAGCCGCACAGATTGCAATGAACAGAAATCATCTCCGCAGCAACGCACTAGTGGTTCGCCGGACTCTGTCCCAAGCTCGAATAGAAAAACGCCGGCAAGCGATTTCGACCCAATTCTGTTTCACGAAGGCCGAATTTCTCAGGGTATCGACATCGACAGATTGAGGTGTGTCAAAGATATCCACCGAATTGAGCAATCGAATTTCGTTGACGTTTCCGATGCCCGCGCTCTTCGATGGCACCGTGAGTTTTAGTGTTTTAATGACGTTCAAGGATTTCGGATCAATCACATTCAACCAGCCACTACTCGCAACACGTTCGGCCCGCCCGGCGCAGTCGGAGGTGCCAGCAAAAATCAAGTCTCCATCGCAGCACATTCCTTTTGTGTGTGCGTTAAGCTTTGTCCTGCCAGTTTCCTTGAGGGTCTTTAGATCGATTTTCACAATGTCCTGCGCTGCAGACGCATTGATAAACAGATCGCTGCCAACGATTCCAATATTGTGACAACAATAGTCTTTGAGAGAGAACCTGCCGGTCTCTTTCATGTTGCGACCATCGTCCTCCAGAATAAGTATCTCGCTCTCCAGCTTTCGATAATTGTGAAGCATGACGGCAATCAAATCACCAACAGGTAACACAGAGTTGATGTGATTGACGTCAGTCGTTTCGTCGTTGATGTGCAGTCGATCCATAAGACCGGTTTTTGGATGCCAGCGATCGATGGAGTTACGCGCCGAGTTGGACAGCAGGAATCCATTCTGCCCGTGCTTTGAGATTTGATGAACGTCGCCCGCTTCTTCATGCAGGGCATGAACGGCAACCCTTTCAACCGACTGGCCATCAAAACGCCATTCGCGAATTTCTCGCGGAACTCGATACTCCTTTCCGGGACCACCTCGATAGGCATAAATCATCGAGGTTTCCAAATTCGAATCAAAATCGACAGTTAACCCATAGTGATAGTCGTCATCGATTTGCTGCGCTGACACGATGTCAAAATTATCGTTCAGGACAAAAGCGTAAAGGCCGCCATGAGTGGCGATTGCCATCGAGTAAAATTGTTTTGAAGTTTCAGGTGACATAAAAGGGAATTAGCCCGCGTTTTTCATGTTGGCTTTTTCAATCGGTCCGGTCGCCGTCCGCTGTGGGATGGTTTGTACTCGCGTCACACCAATCGACACTAAGTAAGCCAAGGCGCAAACCGTTACCAAATCAACCAAAGGCATGACAACGGCCGGACCAAACGAGTGTACAGCAGCTTTGAATGCAATCGGAAAAATGGCAAAGATATAAATCGGTACCAACAGTACAGGACTAACGACAAAGTTCTGGAAAGTCTGATACAGGACTCGCAGGAAAATGCCAAACAGGGTACATCCGAAGATGATGCCTACGATGTGAAAATTCCAATACAGCTCCGCAACCATTCCGGGCGGGACTCCAGAAACTGCCGTTCCGTAGATCTGTTGGCCAATTATGGGGCCACTGTGAATGAGCGGCTTGCCCGGCATCAACTCACGAGGAATTGGCGCGATGAACCAGACGGCAATCGTTTGCCCGTATTTGTGTTCGAGTTTGTCGGGTATGCTTTGGACAACGTGTGAAGTTACTGCAATGTCTGGGCCATGGCGATTCAGGAAAATTCGACCAATACGCTCTCCAATACTGCGGTCCAGTTCCGCGCCTGAGTTTCGAACAAAACTTGCAAAACCAACTAACATAGCGACGAGACCAAGCGCGAGAACTGTTTTGGGAGTCAAAATCCTCTGATTCATGTAGTACATTACGCCTACGAACCCGATGACAACCCACATCATTGCTGCTCGAGAGCTTGAATAGAATGGGAATGCGATCGAAAGCAAGAACAGAATGCCTAGCACCATGACCTGTACAATTGCGTTTCCACTTCCGAATTTTGCCTTTGCTTGACACCAGTAGGCAGTCAGCATCAACAGAGCAATGTATCCCAGTTTTGCAAAGTGCCTCAGGTATCCGTATTGGCTAAATCCTTCGTCAGCACCGACGTCAAGCGTACTGATCGTGCCTCGTTTGCCTGAAAGTCCGCCGCTGAATCCGCCGTTGAGTACAACGTAGGCTGCGAACGAAATAAAGGCGATAACGCCGCAGGCGGTGCAAACCAACTTGAGCCGCTGTGGCGCTATGACCCGATTTACATTGCGCGGCACGTACCTCACAGGATATGCAAAATAGCCGACTGAGATCAGTGCCAGTCCCAGGATCAGCAATAGCGTTGGTTTTACGAAATACGCTACCGGCTGATGAAGGAGTATGTGTTCAGCGACAACCTCGGCGCTGGGTAACTTAAACGATATACAGACCGACGGCAGAAAACATCCATAGATAACGGCAAGAATAATGGAAGACCAAGGACAAAACAAATCGTACCGAGTCGATAACGCGATGGGCAATAGCGTGACCAAAAAGATGCTCGAACCTGCCGCTACAAAGAAGTAGTTGGGTTCAATGGCCATTGCCAACACCCAAAAGATTCCAGCGAAGAAACCCACCATTGCAATGAAAAGTCGATGCCAATTAGTTACTTCAACTTGCCGATTCACTGGACTGTTTCCACGTTAGGAAAAGAACTTAACTTGGGTGACGATAGACTACCGCAATAGTCGTACTTGGGAACGAATTTCTCAATCGTCAGCCACCCTTTGTCGGCTGAATCAGAAGTCCCTGATTCCTGTTGAGGTATCGGCATAAGTGGCTAACCTGCAAGACTGCAATAAGAAGTAGGTCAAAATAGGCGGACTCCGTCCCTTTGGGTGACACATTTTCGTTCGCGTAACCCTAATGGATTGAATGACTTTTGAACTGGAGACCGTAGTTCTAGGGGACCTTTCGGACCCTAGAATCTAATCGCCACGACTACTACGTCAACTGTAGTCCGTAAGCTGTAGTCCGTAAGAACAGCCGTATTTCACAACCGAAAGTCCGCATATTGCGCAATGAGAACGGTACGGTGAGACTAGTACAACTCGCCGTAAGTTCAACGGAAGAATTTTACTAGGCCTGATTTTACACTGCACCTAATCGACGAGAAACGTTCAATATTCAGAAGTAGCCCCAGTTCTATTTACAAGGGTTTCACTCCCCCAATCCACACTTTAGGGGCTCTGAGCTGTCCCAAGGTACCATAATCCATCGTGCGAATTTTGCTTAATTTGAAAACGACATTGGTTTCTAACTGCTTTCAACTCCGTCCCAAGATTTCGCATGCGCTGCATCACCGTCCAATCCGTCGCGAGGTCAATTGACGGTGGCTGGCCCTGACGCAGTAGAAAAAGCCCAGCTTTGTGCCGACATCATATTTGATCGAGTTGCAATGGACGGGGTTACATTTACGGACCAGGAAAAGTTCGTCGAGATTGTCGGAACCAATGTTTGTCATGCTGGAATCGTACCGGCACCGGCAGAGCCAGCGGAGGTTGTCTTGCGACTGGGGGCTCGATCGGATGATGAGGCGAAGCTTAACCGCTTGGGCAAGGAGATTGTACCGGTGGTCACCAGTGGTCCACCGGGTGTCACCGGCTATGCTGGCGGCCGTCCCAAGGCTTCAGCGATCATCAGCTATTGGCCTGCGCTGCTGAGCAAGGACAAAGTCAAAACGAATGTCTCAGTTGAAGTTGTTGAGATATAGATGCCAAACGAGACACGGATTGTGCACCAGGAGAAACGTTCATCTCAGAACGCAATGATAGCCGACGTGGAAGTGCCAGCCGATTTTGGCAGTGGTTGAGAATCGGCATCGGAAATCGTCCGTGCCGTAAATTCCGATTAATCCTGCGGAGATGGGATGTTTAACCGTTAGCCAACGCTAGGTATCCCCTACCTAGCGCCTGAACAATCGTCGCCATTTAAGGATTAGCTTGGAGACGACTTTTCTGACTAACGGTTAAACAATCCATCCGCCACCCCCAGGGGTGTAAGTGTTTGTTTTGATGAAAAGAGCCGAACGTCCGTGTCCGTGCTCAAAACGAGTCCAGATCAACAGTAGCAGCACTGCTGCAGGGATTCCTGCTGTTTGCTTAAGGCCCATATGCCGGAAAATTGTGACGCGGTATTTCAAAATTCTAAAAATAAATTTGCGATGGTCATTTTTTGAGGTCTTTCGTTGACCAACATTAGCGCATCAACGAGAATCGATAAATTGTGTCAAGATTCCCGCTTGCTCGCTGGAGCGCTGGTTAAGTTCCACCGATGAATAATCCGTTATCAGGCAAGACACAATCGGTTACGCGATGGATCAATGAGCTCAAAAAAGGGGACGCTGCTGCAGCTGATTTGTTGTGGCAGTTTCTCCAATCAAGATTAATTGCGCTGGCAAGTCGTCAAGTTGGCTTTTCGGTCTCCTATGACAAAGAGGATGTTGCCCTGGATGCGTTTGCGACGCTTTGCGAAGGAATCCGCGAAGGCCGCTACGAAATCGCAAATCGAAATGCACTTTGGAGCCTACTCGGTGTGATCACGATCAACGGTGCGCGAAAGCGTTCGAGAAATGAAAAGCGTTTGCGACGAGGCGGCTCGTTTACCAGAACCAAGAGCAACGACAAAACTCTGGATTCGATTACGACAAACGAGTTATCGCCCGAAGATTCCTATTTCGCCCTTGAGGAATGTAAACGACTGCTCTCAATCTTGCCCAACGAGAATTTGAAACGCCTCGCCGTTTTGAAAGTAGACGGTTATACCAACGAAGAGGTTGCAGAAATCATGAATTGTACCCGACGTTCTGTTCAACGTCGCCTGAAGTTAATTCGCGAGATCTGGACCAATGAACTCGATGAATAATCATGGATCGGACGAGCAGAACGGTACCGACACTGATGACCTTTGGTTGCTAGAGGAAATCTGTTCCGGATTCGAGTCCGAGTGGTCTTCGGATTCGGTTTCGTTGATCGCAAATTTAGTGATCCAAGCCGAACCGAGCTCGCAAAAAAGACTCACCGAAGAATTGGTTTCGATTGACCTGGAAATGAGGCAGTCCAGATCTGAAAGGATCAATAAGGAAGAATACTTATTGAGACTTCCGGGGTTTACCAGCTCGATCCAAAAGGCGTTTACAGACTATCAACAGGCGCTGCCATCCAATGTCGAAACTCGGCATGACTCCGCGGACAGCAAATTTGATGAAGACGATAACGCTCGCGCGCTTGCTTCCAGTCTTGATTCAACACCCAGCCGAATAGGCGACTATCGAATTGTCCAATACATCGGATGTGGTGGTGCGGGAGTGGTGTACGAAGGGATTCAGGAAAGCCTGGGTCGTCGAGTCGCTATCAAGACTTTATCGCAAGGCCATCTTAGTAGCCGCGTTTCCAGGTTTCGGCGAGAAGCCAAAGCCATTGCCAAGTTACACCACACGAACATCGTCAAGGTGTTTGGCTCGGGAATACATGACGGTACACCTTATTTTGCGATGCAGCTGATTGACGGCCAGAACCTCGCCGAAGTCATCGATGCAGCTCAAAAGAACCGATCCAGCTGGGCAGGAATATCCAGCCAAAAAGAAGTTGCCAAAATCGGAGTGCAAGTCGCACGAGCTCTGGAGCACGCGCATCAACGGGGGGTTTTGCACAGAGATATCAAACCGTCCAATCTGTTGCTTGACGAAAATGGCACAACTTGGGTCACTGATTTTGGACTGGCAAGGCTTGCCGACGACAAATCAAAACACGCTCAAACTGCCGGCGTTGTCGGAACGATTCGTTACGTTCCGCCAGAGGGTTTTTCGGGGCAATGGGATGAACGTAGTGACATCTATTCACTGGGGCTGACGCTTTACGAATTGCTTGTTTTGAAGCCGTTTTTCAGCGGGCAGGACTTTAATCAACTCTTCAAGACGATTTGCGAGGGTACTTCCGGGTTCAGTCAAACAAGCAAAATCGATGGCGGGGACAGAGACCTGGAAACGATCATCTTCAAAGCGATTGCGGGAGAGCCTGAGCGTCGGTATCAAGCTGCTGGTGGGCTTGCCGACGACCTCCAAAGGTACCTCGACGGTGTGCCGATCAAAGCGCGTCCAGTTTCGAATTTTGAAAAGACTCTTCGCTGGGCCAAGCGAAGTCCCGCCGCTGCTGGACTGGCGGCACTCACCATGCTGGTCGCCTTTATCGGATTGCCAGTGGTCCTTTGGCTTTGGCTGCAAGCCTCGTCAGCCTTGAGGACTGTCGAGTCACAACAGCATTCGATCGTCGCGTCGCGTGATGACGCCGAAACTGCCAGACACGCCAGTTCTAGCTTGCTCATCCAAAGCTACATCGATAGTGGATTGACACAGCAAGCAAGGCGAGCTTTGGAGGAACTCGATTCACGCTCATTGAAAAGCGGTCGCGCATCAGAAGGCTTGCCTTGGGAAATCAAGTATCTCAACCAGCGCCTCGATTCTTCGGTAAAGACATTTTGCGATGACGACTTGGCCCAATCGGAAGTACAAGTTTGGCATGTCGCCATCAGCCCTGACGACCGCCAGATCGCCACGGTCCATTCAGCCGCCCCGCTGGACCGGATTCCCGGCAAGGTTGTTATCTGGGATGTGAAAACAGGTGAGCAGCTGCACGTACTTAGCGCCCCTGAATCCTGTGTGTTTGCGTGCGCCTTCAGCAATGATGGGCGACAACTGGCGACCATCGGCATGAATCTCGACCATCCTGATAACCGCGGCACCCTTTGCAAGTGGAATGTCAAAACTGGCGAACGAACAAGTCAGATAAAATTGCAAGGCGTATTTGATAGCAAGTACTTAAGCATATCAGGCTACAACAAGCTTCCGGGTGTTGCCTTCAGTCGCGATGACAAGCTAACGGTTAGTTGGCCCGATCCGGTCGAAATCCGCGACAATCAAACGCAGGAGACAATTTGGAAAAGCCCAGGCAGCTATGCAATGCTCTTGCCTGAGGAGCGAGTCCTGGTCCTGAACCGCAACAAAATTGAAATTCGCAGACTTGCAACTGGCGAGAAGATTGACGAGTTGCAACATGCCTACAATCTTTCACAATTCAAACTATCCGCTGACGGCAAGGGGCTTTCCTGCGTTGGGTTAAACCGAATGTTGACCTGGGATTCGATCGACCGAATAAAGAAATATCAAGCTATTGCGCTAAAGGGAATCCGCTGGGGAGCCATTTCACCAGATGGCACCAAAATTATTCACAGCACTGGAAAAGGCGAATTAAAGCTGCAGAATCTTGACAGAAGCAAACAAAGCCCCGAACGTTCGTTTTTGGGGCACCTCAACCAGATTAACCATGGCTGTTTCAGTCACGACGGAAACTGGCTCCTCACGGGAGGGGCGGATGGCACTGCCAGGCTGTGGTCATTGCGAACAAAAGAAAGCGTAGCCGAAACCAATCTTGCCCATGAAAGGATTTCCAACATTTGCTTCAGTGAAAACGGAGATCAGGTTCATTTTGTTGCTCGGCGAGTCGATGCGAACCGGAACCCCTACAACGCGGGCACAATCGAATTGGATGATTTAGAGTTTTCGAAAAAGAAGATCAAAACAACCCACATCGCACACTGGCCACGAAGCGATTTCTCATTTAGCCATGATCGAAAGTTCCTGTTAGCTCCGGTTTCCGAACCCAGTCGACCCGAAAACATTATTGGCTATGCACAGGTCGGAAAAGTCGGAATCTGGGAATGCGGTTCCTGGGAACAGCAGAAAACGCTTGAAACCGGGTTTTCAATTATTCACTCAGCTCAGTGGAATCACAGCGGTAAAATTGTTGCAATCGCAGGTCAAAACGAAGAGCGACATGCTGTAAAGATTTTCAATACTCAATCGGAAGTTCAGCCGCAAATTGGTGAGATTGCGTTTGACGAATCAATTGTTGCAGTTGCCTTTCATGAATCCAGGTTGGCGGTCTCGACGGGCAACCGGGTTTCGGTTTGGGAACTCTCCCAAATTCCTGCTGCCTCAACTCAAAACAGGGAAATCCAATTCAAGAATGTTTTTGAATCAAAGGCTGAAGGGGTCGCTTGTTGCCTCGACTTTTCTCCAGACGGGACACGACTGGCAACTGCAAACAGGCCAAGCGACATTTTGATTGTCTATGATGTTGAGTCGGGAAAAAGCCTTTACACGGCAAGCGGACCGCGAGCGTTTGGTTGTGTTCGGTTTAGTCCCTGCGGCAAACGAGTTGCCTTGTCCGGCGATGACGCAATTGTAAATCTCTGCGACGCCGAGTCAGGGTATCGGCTCTTGAGGCTTTCTGGGCCCGATCCCTCACCTGGAACAGCTTCGATCAACTCTCGGGTTGTGTTCAGCCCTGATGGCAGACGCATTGCCACCAATACCTGGGAAGGAAAAATCCGGTATTGGGAAGTCGCAAACGAAGAGAATAATTAGGACTTGCGACACCAGCCAAGTCACCTTGAGCCTGAGATTCACAAAAATCAGTCTTTTTTCAGCAAAGGCTCAAGTTTTGCTAACCGAATCCAGTGATGAAATGGTGATGCCCATCGTTGAAGAAAGGCAAATGTGATTGCGGACTGGGCGTACGCCGCGCGCAGAGACGCGGAGTTAGTTCTTGCAGGAATTACTCATCATCCTTTTCGACAGCCGGTAAGTGACCAAGCGCCACCGATTGATCTAGCCGCGGATGACTATCTCGCAAATCGTCTCCCGTGATGCCTTTGCCGCCATTGAGCCCATCCATGTGCACCATCGTTTGGTAGATCGCGTGAATCGCGGTCTCCAGATCATGCGTATGACCAGTTTCAGAAATCGTGTGCATGTTTCGAATCGGGAATCCAACTGAGGCACTCGCAGAATCGATCGACGCCAAAACGGCTGCCATCGCATCGGTTCCCGTGTCACGACCTGCCAGTTCATGCTGGACCGGAATTTCATGCTCGAGTGAGACCTTGGTGAACATTGAATTGAGCGCTGCACTGGTTACAGCTCCGTGAGTTAACGTGTAGCCCTCACCCATCGCCAGCGGTTCATACCTTCGGTCTCCAATCCCTGGAGCCGCGGTAAAATCATGAGCCACATCTACGGCAATCGTGACATCAGGCCGAAAGTGCTCGGCCAGAACACGACTTCCAAAACGACCGATCTCTTCATGCGAGGCCATCGCCCCAAGGTAGCGAATATTTGACAGCGTGGTCGACTCTGCGAGCAAGCGCCCGATCTCTGCGGTCACGAAACAGCCCAAGCCATTGTCGAGATAAGCGCCCATGAATGTGTTGGGCGAAAACCCGCGCTCGATTGGACGATCGTAAATAATCGGATCGCCGGGACGTATCCCAAGCGCTTCAACCTGACCTTTTTTGTCTTTACCATGGATCTGAAGCTCGAGGTACATCATCTTTGTCTTGATGCCATCGTCACCGCTACGAAGTTTGGGGTCCGCAAAGTGGATCGCACCGATCGCTTCGATCGTTCCGCCTTTGATAATCCGCCACTTGCCTTGCTCCTTGGGATCCTCACTGAAAAGTTTGACTTTGTGACCGATTAAAGTCGTCGGTAACATCGAATCTGAGTTGACCCAGATCTTTCCGTCGTCGCCGATACTACGAACCTGCATTCTGATCTTGTCGGCATGCCCGATCACCATAACCGAGAAAGCATCAGGAGCATCGGGCTTGGTATCGAGAACGATGCCTGCATTGCCTTTGAACGTGTGAATCTTCCAATCCTTGGGCATGTATGATCGCATGTACGGCTCCAGCACACCTCGGGTCATCGAAGCTTCCAGGCCGATCGGACTTGGGGCATCAAGAATGTCCCTCATCAACGCAAACCTTTCTTCGGACATTTCCTGTTCCCATGGTTTGACTTCTGCGTTCACGTTTTTTCCTTTTGGTTCAGATTTGGAGTTGGCAACTTACTTGTTTCCCAAGTTTCTCAATCTTGAGTATCGTAACCATAACCCGTGAGCGAGGGAACGATGCTGGTTCACTGGCCACTCAAAATGGAGTCAATGGTGGCTGTCAGTGGTTGTGGCCGGTTTAGAAGGCGCGATTCGCACGAGAAAACGAATCAGATTGCCTGAGTGAGCTACTGGAAATGGAGGTACTGAGCTCAAGAAGCACTGAAATCAAGAAGCGTCGAGATCGCGAAGCACTGAGATCACTTCTGCAACCTCTGGAAACCGTCCGGCCTGGTTCTTTGAGAAAACGACTTTACCGTCGGCAATGACTTCGAAACAACCGCCTTTACCGACGATCAAATCTGGTTCTACACTTAAACCAGATTTAATTTCGGCCGCCAGACTGGAGGCCTTGGGCAAGTAATTTCACATTCCGCAATATTCGATCGAAATCTGCATCTCTTATTCCTGTTGGTGCTTTTTCGGACGCAATCGACCCGGTTCTAATTCAGACTGAAACCGGGCGGGAATGACTCATCGGACTCAGATTTTGGGCCGTAAGCCCGTGTCGACTCGACTTGCCGCTGTAACAACTCAAGCACCAACTCGCCACGAGACCGCAATTCATAGGTCTCCAGAACTCGCTGCTGCTCTTCGGGGGAGGCTCCGCATGAGTAAGAAATCATGTCAATCATTTGGCCAAAAGGCAAATCATTGCCCAGAAACTGATTCAAAGACTCTTGATCCCAGCCAGTTCGATTGGTTGCCAACTCACGAAATTTCGTCACGATCTCATCTCGCAGAAATCGAATTCCCTCGCCTTCCCCCGGTCGTTCAGGAATCAATTCGACTTCCGCAGTCCGATAAAGAAAATCGGAAGTTACCTCTTCCACGATCCTGGCTCGTTTTGCTCCGACCAGAAACAGGTTGTATCGGCCGTCCTCAAGCTGAGTATGCGAGAGGATCTTTCCAATACAAACCGTCTTGGCGATCTCTGGGCGAGGTGACAGCGCCCCCGGACCGGGCTTTACGTGAGCCATCGTGATCAGCTCATCGGTTGCCAGAGCAGCTTTCATCAATTCACGATATCGTGGCTCGAATAAATGCAGCGCCTGAACAATCCCGGGAAACAACACGAGATTGGGCAAGGGGAACAAGCGGACCTGATTGTCGAAATTCTCAGGGAGCGACAAGTTCATTTGATTGGACATGGGATCTTTCCGCTTGGTCGCTCACGCCACGACAAACGATTATTCGCCCTGCGACATCACGATTTGAAGCACGTACCAGAAGAGCAGGGCGATCGAAGCAAACAGAGCCAACGAAGCCGCCACATACTGATTGGTATTGTAGTGGTGTAAAACGTTCGAGGTGTTGTACAAGATCATACCCGCAGCAAGCACCACCATCGCAACCGAAAACCACAGGCCTAAATTGAATCCTGTGAAAATTCCAACAACAATTAACGCCAACGCGATAAAGCTACCTGCAACCAGTGCCCAACGGAGGAATGAGAAATCGGCTTTGGTGGCAAAGACAGTAACCGTCAATCCGCCAAATACGATCGCCGTCACAAGACCGGCTGACTGGATCGCACCGCCGTTGGAATAATGCTCAGCCATCCACAACAAAGGAATCAGAATGACGGCTTCAGCGAGCACGTAAAGCCCGAGTCCCAAGTACTGCATCTGACGCGAAGTATTGCTGTGAGCCCACATGTCTGCAATGTAGCTAACGCCCATGAACGCTCCCAGGAACACGAGCCAGTGCCATCCACCAGTAACCCAGTGGACCATCGGTGCCAATTGCTCATCAAAAACGGTCAGAATGAACGCATCCAAGGCAACGCAAGCCAAAATCGCGCCCAGCAAGTGCAAATAAGTCTTACGAATAAAAGTCGTTCGTTCGTCGACTTGAGCGAACTCGGCGGTCGTAGTCGGATTAGTTGGATAGCCACCGGTTTGATAAGGATTTTGACTCATTTGGTTTACGCTTTGGATTTAAGGATGGTTAAAAGACTTGGCCAATCGCAAGGTGAAATTAGAGCAGAAATATGGCGTTAAAAAGTGCCAAAAAACTCCTCTTCATATTTTACCTCGAAAATACGATATCAAGAATCAAAGGGTATCGATTGAAGCGAAAAAGGTCAATAATTTGGGGTTTCGGCGTTTCAAACTTGATACTTGACATTCCCCGATTTCGCAAACAAAATCATGCTCCAAATCTCCACGAAGGATGATAAAAAGCCTACGACGGCCCTGCGGCTGTCCGCCGCCTGATCTCAGACTCAGCCATGAAAGCCATAAGTTAATGATCCTCTCCGGCGACGAAATCGAACGAAGAATGGGCGACGATATCAAGATTGACCCGTTTAATTCGGAAAATCTCAACCCCAACAGTTACAATCTGACGCTTCACCACGACGTGGTCACTTACGAAGAAGTCGTCTTGGACATGCGCAAGAACAACCGTGTTCGCCGGATGGTGATTCCCGAGTCGGGCTTGGTACTAGAGCCCAATCGTCTGTATTTGGGACGGACGGTTGAAAGAACCGAGACCCACAATCTCGTACCGATGATTGAAGGCCGCTCATCGATCGGTAGACTTGGATTGTTCGTTCACGTCACGGCAGGTTTTGGCGATGTTGGGTTCAAGGGTTTCTGGACGCTGGAGATGTTCGCGATTCAACCGGTTCGAATTTATCCCGGCGTTTCGATCTGCCAGATTTTCTACCATCAAATCGATGGGGCGATTACTGAGTACACCAGCGGCAAGTATCAGAACAATCACGACATCCAGCCCAGCCTGCTCTACAAAGAGCTCAACCCTGCCGCTGCCGAGGCAGATGATTCTCAGTTGACGCTCGGTTTTCGAAGCAGCTGAGCCTCTGAGCGAACTGGCTTCCAACTTTTCGAAGTTAGCTAACCTATTTGTTAGAAGACAAGTCACTCCAACCGGCTGAAGCTGTTACTGCAACATCGGTTATGCAAGGCACGAAGTTGGTCACTGGCTTGTTTTCGGTTAGACTGAAGCGTGAAAACCCGATCCGTCAGCGAGGGCGAAGACGTAACTGACTTCGCCCTCGCTGACGCGTCGGGTTTCCAGTTATTTTCGGTCTACCGAACCAAGCTACGACCCAGATCCTGAATTCCACAACAAGAAACTGCGATTCAATCGCAATCAATCGCTACATCAATGCATCTGTATCTCGTACTGCCTTTAAATTTGGACACACGAAAACGATGAAACTGATCAACACGTATTCACTCTTGCTGCTGGCCCTCTTTTGTTGCACTGCTGAAGCCGCAGACATCTACGTCAGCCCGACTGGAAACGACCAAGCCGATGGCTCTCAAGCTTCGCCAGTGGCAACGCTCGCTGCGGCACAAAAATTGGTGCGACCGCTGGCAGGCAAAGAAGCGGTCACGGTCCACGTCGCCGACGGCGTCTACTACTTGCCCGAAACGCTCGTCTTCGAACCCCACGACTCCGGTAGTGCGGAAAATCCAATTACCTACGTGGCTGACAACGAAGGCGGAGCGATACTCAGCGGAGGCTCGCGGTTGGAGTTGGCTTGGGCGCCGCATACCGACGGTATCATGAAAGCCACAACTCAGGACGGTTTGAACATAGATCAATTGTTCGTCGCGGGAAAAAACCAGCGGATGGCTCGCTATCCCAACTACGACGGATCAAAAAAATCAGCCGCCTATCAAGGCTTCGCCGCCGATGCTTTTTCTAAAGAGCGGGCTGCCAACTGGGCCGATCCAGCTGGCGGCTTCATTCACGCGATGCATCGGTCTCGCTGGGGTGGCTATCACTATCGAATCACTGGCAAAAACGAAAAAGGAGAAGTCACCTACGAAGGCGGCTGGCAAAACAATCGTCAGATGGGTATGCACAAAGAATTTCGCA
>CAYSQZ010000077.1:0-19273 GCA_964433035.1 uncultured Pirellulaceae bacterium
ACTAAATTCCGCGAAGAGCCCCCCGATCAAAGCCGATTTCATCGTCTTTTCTCGAACCTCCCAATCATGGGAGAATGACTGTGCGGGCTTGATGGGCGCAGGTCCTCGGCCTTGAAAACCCATTGTTTCGTTAAACCGCTCAACTCAGTAGCTAACCGAATCTAGTAACTAACGAGACGGGGCAGCTTTAACTGATTCAGATCGTGCATTTCGAAGCGACGCATCCCGGTTGACCTTGATCAAACTCGATCCAATCGCAAACTGGGAACCAGAATCCAATACGGCTCGAACCACACAGCGTCCACTAATATTGGCTGGGACCATGATCTCAGTTTTGAACTTACCGGCCTTCTTGACGCTGACGGTTTGCGTTGTCCAGACAAGCTTCTGGGCTTGTTCATAAGTCTCCTGATATTGGGCGAAAGAACGCTCTCCCGAATCGTAGTCTTTGCGGCGCGGTGGTCGGTATCGCAGGCGATCACGCTGATAAGCTAACTCGATCGTTACGTCTCCCGGTGAATCCACGACACCCTCAACTTCTATCCGCTCGCCTTGAGTCACTTGTCGAGGCGAATGCAATTCGATTTTCTCTGGACGCTTCAAACGCAACAACGGATCACCAACCAGGTGAATCAGTTGGACGTGCTCCAATCGCTCCTCCTTCAACATGCCCGGCAGTGGATTGAACGTCTTTCCCATGCCTTCAATCAGATGCCGATACTCCTGATTGTTGTCGCTTCCGTTGACCATCCGTCGCTTGGCAAGCATCATCAACTGGCCAAGTGTTTGTGCCTCACCCTCAAAAAACTCGTGCACCATTTCCAGTGACAAAAGACTCATTGCATAGGGCATCGTAACTCGTGTGCCACAAATCGCTGCGATTGGCCCCCTTTCCTGACGCAACATTGTTTCGGCCAGACAATCGTTGGGGTCATCATTGGCACCGGTATAGCAAGCCAGAAAAACCGCGATCGGATTGCCCGCGCGGCATTTTAGCTTGGTAACCGTTTGACTGTTGAGAATCTCGTGGCTTTGGTCAGGCATGTAGACTTTATCAAGACGGTGCCTGGTACCGTGACCAATGTAAACCCAAAACAAACAGCCCTCGTTGAATCGCTCAATCGAGGAATCGGAGAACCGACGTGGGTCAGGGCAGTAAGGACTGCTCCAACTACCGTAGGTCATTTTGGTTTCATAGCCTGCGGGAACCAGGTCGGTGATAATCTGCTTGGTCGTACGTTCGATCATCCCGTCAATGACCCGACCAAACCCGCCCACGCCGGCAACCAAATTGATACGGCGACGCCATTGCTGGTCGCCCGACTGATCAGCTTCGTACTTGATCACTCGTTCGGTGAACCGCTCGATCTCGGCAATCGAATCAACCGGCAATCGCCCAATTGAAAGATCTTGAATGCCATCCTGGTCGAAATCAACATAAGTATGATCGGTCGCAATCTCTGGCTCAGAACCAAAGAGCACATTGACTTTGGCCGCAACGTAGTCCGTAGGGACAAGATCAACATTCTGTGCTTGTGCGTCGCCAGAATCACCGACCAAAAAAACGTGCTTCAATGTTCCGCCGGTTGCGATTTTGAGAATCTGATCTTTTACACCAGCCGCAGTCGGAGCAGGGGAGAGCACCTTGATGGAATGCCCCTGTTTGGTGCGATACTCAATCCACTTTCCCAGAGCCGGTTGAAAACGCTCAGGACAAACCACCAGGACATCGGGTTGGCCAACGACTCGACCAACATCATGGTCGTCAGCAAACGTCTCTAAATTAGAGAAGCCGACAACTGCTAGCGCGGTGAACGTTAGCGAGGTGATAAATTGAGAAAGCGAATATCGATACATTACTCGTCCATGATCTCAAGGTAAGAATCCATAGAGTAACATCCGTGTCACATGGTCTTGACGCAGTCTGAACGAACTGGAGAGCAAATTCAATAGAATTTACACGCACTAATCCTCAAGCAGCGGAAATCAACCGAATTATGGGAGCCATCATACTTATTTTCCAAATACGATAAGCCAAAACGAAAACCGGTCTCCCTAGTGGCAGGAGACCGGCCCGTTTCGCCGCCGATTGGAAGTGGCGTTTTGGAAGTGGCATTGTGCTAGTAAGTCCCTGCACAAAAACAAGTTAAGTAAAGTGCAGGCACCAAGGACAAGAAGTTATTTTTTCATATAAGCGGTAATCTCTTTCTCTAGCTGTGCAGCATCAAACCCCATGGGCCCCTTACCACCTGCCCACGCGATCTTACCGTCGGTCCCGACTAAATAAAGTCGATCCGGGTGGGACGCGTAGTCGGTGCTGGTTTTGTTGTCGATCCGATCCAGTAACGTCGGAAAATTGAGTTTCGATTCTTTGACAAAATCCATTGCCAGAACTCGACGTTCCTCTAGAGTTACTGGATCCTCGATCAGCTTAACGGGCCGATCGCTATCGGCTGCATGAGCCTCTTTGCAATATACAAATAGGAATTGGACTTTTCCTGCGTAACGCTCGTTTAGTTCTTTCAGTTGACCAACTGATTTTACGAATGGCGGTCAGGAACAGCTACCAAATATCAGCGCTACCGGTTTTTCTCCGGCGAAACTGGATAGCTTCATTGTTTTGTTCTCATCGTTAGCCAGCGTCAACTCGAAATCAGGTGCCACGGCACCGGCCACCGGAGCAGTCAAATTCTCTTTCTTTGCCCGGGGTGCAGTAACGCTCCAATCGTTGGCAGTCAAAAACTGGTCACCGTCTTTGTCTAAACGGGCGAACAATTCTGCGCCACGGTTGTGTTCTTCGGGCGAGATCTTTTTGTCGCCATTTTTGTCGTACTTCTCGGCCAGAAAATCGAACACTTTTCCAGAGACGCCGGAGTTGCCACCACCTTTTCTCCCGCCTCCGCCTCCTCTACCACCGCGCTGTCCGCGTCCACCACCAAAACCGCCTTGAGGTTGCATCTCAGTAGAATCAAGCTTCCCATCTCCGTCTTTATCCAAGGCAAGCAAAGAAGCACTGGCATTGGCAATTTCGTCTTTTGAAATCTTTCCGTCTTTATTGCTATCCAAAGCGGCCATCACAGGCAGCCTCTGCATCATCATGCCCTGTCGGCCTTGACCTTGTCCTCGAGGTCCACCGGGTTGAGCGAATGCTTGGGCGGACACAAGCAATCCGAGTGCTAAGAAAAAACACACACTAAAAGGTCGATACATCTTTACCTCAAAAACAGTCCGTTGATTGCGAACGCTTCTCCAACATTCACTGTGGGCTCTGGTAGGCTCGCTGCCGCAGACCCAAAGCTACCAATCATTTACACTCATTTTCGTGAGATTGAGGACAATTAAAACTCAAGAATCAAGAAAAACACTGGAAAATTGTGAGTTTTTGCGCGTAGTCGTCCTCGTCGATTAGACCTTTGTTTTACCGGCTACTCGACGAGCGGGTTAACTGAAACAAAGTCATATTCCCAAGATTGGGAGGGAAAAGATTATGAAATCGGCTTTGATCGGGGAGAGTTGCGTGCTCCGCCTGGCAAACCCTCCCGGGCGCTTCGCTTCGACACTCCCGCAAGCAGAAAAGCCGCGTCTACTTCTTTGTTGAACCAGCCTGTTGCCCGGGAAGGGCGATTGGTTTGTCGGGTTCGGCGCCCCGTTCTTCGTTCTGTTCAACGTCCGCATCTTTCTTGGCTGGATCAGGTTGTTGGTCTTTACCGGCGACAGCGCCAGCCGCAGGGTTGTCGATCGCTGGCGCGGCTGCTTTTGGAGGAGCTGTTGCCGGACTGCCATCGGGAATACTAAACAGCATATGAGCCGCCCAGAAGAACGGATGGTCACCTTTGATCGCGGGATCTGCTTTCTTGGTACGGACTCGTGGCTCGTTGGCGTATTCAAGATCCAATTGGCGTACTGACTTCCTGCTCTCAAGAATCGCCTGAGCCATTCCAGATTGAGGCAACTGACTTGCATATCGCTTGGTCAGTTCGATCGCCGACTTGCCACCGGTTGCCCAGCGGCTAAGCAACGCCGAACGAGAACCTGAAGCCATCAGTCCAATCGAAGTCAAAAACAAATCTCTCCCGTGGACCTTTCCTCGCAACCCGCTACCTCCATCAGAGTTGATTCCAGGCATAATCACATTTTTTGCGCCTCGCCAAGGCAAAGCGATCCACGACTCCAGAGTCGAACCTGGCTTCTTGGTATCAAACTGAAAGGGATTCATCGTCAGCGGCTGATTCCGCGTCGGTTTTATCTCGCTCCAAACAATCAACTGATCCAGCAACGAAACCAAATAGCTGGCTGGAGTCGCGGTGGAACGCTGATACTGGACTGCATCGGGATTTGTTTTCACAAAGTCTTCAAACTGCAAACGTGTCAACTCCGCTTCACCACGAGAGAACATCCGCCCCGTAACGACCGCTGTGTTTTTTATTTCAGCAGGAGGTCGTTGCTTGCCAAATCCCAATCCCAACGTGGGCGAATAACGAATGTTGACCGCGTCGCTCAAATACTCACTGCCACCAACACCGGTCAGCGGAATCGCTTCAAATGGCAGATACCAGAGAACACCGTCGGGAACGATTACCAACTCACGAAACTGGCTCCAGTCCTTATCTGCAAACGATCCAAAGAGTCCTTGTTTGATCTCTTCGGCTGCGGTCTTCCATTGCGTATCCTGAATCGTCTTGAGGTCGAGTACCGGATCCGAAAGCCCCATTTCCTTAAGCAGTCCACCGACCGTCCGGATCATCAACTTGGAATCGACAGCATCGAGGTATTGAACTCCGTTGGACCTCAACAAAAACAAATGGTAGGCCGAGGTCGCAACACAAACCAAAGCGATTTGATCATCAGCGATCTGCGTCTGAAAACCCTCCAACGTGGGTTGGGGCGGAAACGACATTTCGGCTGGCTCTCGACGCAGCGCAAAACTGGCGAGTTGCGATTCCTGCTGGCTCGAAACGGCAGCCAACTCTTTTATCAATTTTGCCTGCTCCCTTTGTTCGGGAGAACCTGGGGCCAGATTGACCGGCAATAAGTCCAACGCAGTTGTGATTTGATTTGATTGATTGATCAAACCTGCATATTTCGAATTAGCCGCCAGAAATTTTTGCTTTTGCGCCAGCGCTTCCTTGGACAAGGACTCCTCGGGAGCATGCATCAACCACCGAAGTGACAACAGTCGTCCGCCCAAGGGCAAGCTGGCGAAAAAACGATGTCGGCGAAGCAGATCCGCAACTTCGATCGCCCGCCCCGGGTTCTTGCGACTGATCACGATATCAAACCACTGTTGAATCGAATCCAGGTGCGGCGAATTCAAAAATGCAATCGCCTCCATTGGATCCGCTTTCCAATCCAGTTCAGTCGGATCATGCAGCAAAGCTTCGTAGACCCGGTCTGCTTCCCGCTGACTGGTTCCTCCATTGGCCAGCTGATCAGCCAGAGAAAGCTGATACAACCAACGTGATCCAGATTGAAAATCCTCAAGGGCTTTTCTCAACTCCGACCGCCCCCGAGCCAGATCACCTTTCAAGAACTCGACCAACGCTCCGACGTACTTCAACCGAGCACTGACAACCGATGACCCCAGCGAGTTCTGGTTGCTGATTACGCGGTTGGCCTGCCGCAAAACTTGTGAAGCAGCATTCGCCTGCTCGGCTTCGGCGAGCGTTTCAGCCAAGCGATGAATCAGAGATGCCTGCATCAAGCGGGCATCGTTTCGCTTTGCCCATAAAATCGCGTTCTCCAGCGGAGCAAACGAGGTCTTGGATGTAAATAGATGTAGCTTGGTTGCTTCACTGAGCGCTTCTTCGACCAAATCAAATTGGTCAAACGCGGCGGCGACAAAACTGGCTTCCATCGCCACTTGACCTGAAGCCACGTAGTGCTTTTTCACCGCGCCGATCTGGGCCAGCTCAAGCATCGCAACGGGCGTCAACGAATGATCCATCCGGTTAGTCTGGAGTGAACTTTTTAGGGTTTTACTCGCGCGGTCATAGTCCTCCATCGACGCTTGAGCAATTCCAAGTAAAACTCCGTTGTAAGCCCCCATCAACGTTCCATCTCCAGCTCCGGCGACATTGAGTCCGCTGACAAGCCTGCTGGTAAACGGATCAAGTTTGGAAATTGGTCCTTTGATGGTTCGCCGACGATGAAGACACAGTGCTGTGCAGCGCATAATCTCGGTGACGTTGACCTGTCTGATTCTGGCGTTGTCGACTAGACCGCCCTCTTGAAACGCCCGCGATGAATCGCGTCTTCCAAATTCCACTCCAAACGTAGTCGGAACTCGAGCCGCCACAGCACCTCGATTCGACTTTCCCCAGGTGATTCTGGCACTGGTATAAGCAGTTTGGTCAGCTTGTATTGAAGGAGGAATTCTCAGACGGCTTTGCCAGCTTTCAGACTGATAGGACAAGTACAACTTCAACGCTTCCTCATACGATTCGATCGCAGCGCTGTAGTTGCCCACGTGAAAGTGACACTCGCCAATCATGGTTAAAAAACAAACCGAATCCAGGTAACGGCGAGTGCCAAAGCGATAAGCCGCGTTGTAACCACGACGAAATTCTCGTTCGGCATCTTTGTAGTCGGCCCGATAGAACTCGGCGAAGACTGCAGCGTTGTAGCTATTTCGACTCGGTAGCTGAGCTGATTGCTGGGCGGCCAAATCCGAATCGGCAAAGAAGCTCGCCAAGCAGATCAGGATCGAAATCGGAATCAAATTCCATCCAACATAGCGGTGCAAAAGTTTTGATCTCATCATTTGATTCCTAACATTTGATTGTCGGCTCATAAATAGCTGCTCCGACTACGGGAGACCGCTTCTGGAATTCCAAGAAGAAGCCTCCATTTTTTGCCCGCCATTCCAATTTTAGCCTTAGAGGACCCAATAATTCAAAAATGTGGCGAACCAACGCGGCCTAAAGTGCTTTCCTGTGCATCGCCATACAATAACAACGCTGTTTTCACTGATTTACATCTTGGGAGCTACAAGATTGCTCGGTGTCGACCAACTAGCGGTCGACCGCATTATGTTTACCAACCGACCAGTTTGCGCACTTCACTTGCTGATTGCATGCCCTGCTGAATTAGCAGAGGAGCAACTTAAGGCGGACAAACTACTTACCGTCACCAGAAGACAGCTGGTACATGTGGTTTTCGACATGCATCGTGGCTTGCTATCACTCTTAGTTCTGAAAAGGCCGAACCCCAACTTCGCAAACCGCCCAAATAGTGGCTCTTCAAAACAAATAGGCTGTTTAGGCAGTAAAGAGTGTTAAAGATTGTTAAAGATTGAGGGTTGTGTCGAATTTTAGGCAAAACATCAAAGTCATATCCCAAGCCAGACGATATAGCTTGTAACGGTTATCCCGCAGGGTTTTGCTGCGATACGGAATGCGGAGCCGCCTAATTGGAGTTTCTAAGAAATGTTTTCTCGAATCAAATCCCGATCTCTGAGCCTGTTGCTTTGCGGCGCGGCTATCCTAGCCGCCTTTGCGACTACCGGATGCCAATCGAGTATCGGAGGCCAAACGCTGCCAAGCGCCTACTATCTTCAGGACGACATCCAGTACTTCCCGAAGGGACCAGAATTCAAACTCGCTCGTGAAGCCGCCGCGCTCAAAGCAGCGACAGCTCGCGAAAGTGTTAACCGCTAGTCGGTCAACCGCGACAATCATCCACATCGCAGCAGCCCGTCCGCTTGAGAAATCAGCTGGCGGGTTTTTCATGCGCCAAGCTAAACGACGGCTTGGATGTTTCGTTTATGGTGGGCGCAGATCACTGGACTAAAAAGCTGTCAGCATCTTAAGCAATCCGCAGCCCAACACCAATCCTCCTACGATCACCGCGACCAAGCTCGCCACCAACACCGCTCCGCTGGCCACATCCAAAGCAGCTTCGATCCGCGGGTCATAGTTCGACGTTACTGCACTGGCGATGAACTCGATACTCGTGTTGAGCAACTCTGCCACAAAAACCATCCCAATGCTTAGCAGCAATAATCCCATAGAAGCCAAATTGAGATTCAAAATCAAACCGGCCAAAATCACCGCAGCTGCTGCTGGAAAATGAACCCAAAAACTGTTGGGGCTTTTTCTGACAGCCACCGATTTCTGGGCTGCCTCGGTACCCTCAAACCACCTGGGGCCTTTGACTCCCAGCCAAACGCCTCTGAAGGCTGAGCGAAACTTGTCTGACCACGTTCGTTGCTTTTTCGCTTCCTGATTGGAAGCCCCTGGCTCGGTTTGGTTCATCGCTACTCCAGCCAACGAGATCCAGCAGGTGCAACCGGCACGCCACCGGGTCGGAACAATTTGGGTCTTTGTGTAAAGCGTGGCTCAAATCCGAATCGAAGGCCAAAGTTGTCTCGGCTGACATCGAAGTTGGCACCGAATTGCCACAGGAACGATTCACCAATGTAAACGAAACTTACCGTCTGCCCAATCGAACCGGTCTCGCCAAAATCGACTTGCCCACCCGCGTTAACACCCCACTTATCGCTCATCCGATACGACAACGCGGCTGAAAGAATATTGCTGCTGATCGGCCCTTCAATCGACCGGAAACCTACAAAAATGTTTCCGACTTCGGGCCGGCCCAGGTTGGCCCCGATACTGACGGTTCGCAAGCCTTGCGAGAAGAAATCAAAGAATCCATCTGATTCCACGCTGAAACGATCACCGATATGCCAGTGAAAATCGTAGTCGAACAAGCCGACATCAGAGCCAAAATTGTCTCGGTTGGCATCGGGGAAGAGGGAGATCTGAGTATCCAGTGTGATCCAATCGATAATTCGCTCTTGTCCTGGTGCTCCGCGTTTGGTCTGCCATCGCTGGCGGGCCCCGAGTCTAATAATCGCCAGATCATCCGCAATCTCGGTCGATGGCGATGTCACCAAACCCTGCAATCCTGATCTCAATGCAAAGTAACGCTCGTCAAACTGTAGCGGTGTATCCCCGCCGGGCGAGACCCCAAAGGTATCAAAGGCAAACCGGCGCCGAAAAGCTTCCTGAGCATCATCATCCAACTGATCGAACAACGGCAACTCGCCGAGATCCTGAGATGCTTCAGCATAGTACGCATCGAGGTCAAAGTTGACTTTGTGAGCCAATCCGTTGAGATTCAAAAGGACGCTTCTGACGCCGGGATCGACACGCCAAACTGGAAGACTCGCTTTAACACCGACCTGCCCATAAAGCCGCACAAGATCATTGCCAGTCAAATCTTCCTGCCAATAGGTAGCGTCGCCAAGCAGATAAGGAATGACTTTGACCGGTCCAAGCTGAGTCGGAAAGTCGATCTCCTGGCGCGTGCCAGCACGGAAACCTTCCACATCAGCTTCCCAGGCCAAGGGATCAAACTTCGCAAGATCTGCTGGATCAGTTGGAGCATCAGCCCCACGCAAACTAAGATAGCCTGCATGTGTATGACTGTGCCAAATCGCCCGGTTGTTGAATACTTGTTGACCAATGGTGAACTGGTCAAATTTTAGCCCACTGGTCTGGGCGAAGAAATCGTTAAGCTGCAAATCTGCGGTCAGGTTGTAGCTCCTGTTTCCAATATTTCGCTCCAGCCAGAATCCGGTCGTTGCGTCTTTCTCGGTGTCCCATTCTCGCTCATAGAATTGCTCAAGAAAATTCCGGTCGGTAATGAAGCCAAGCTCAGCTCGCAGTTGGTATCCTGGAAAAAAGTCGTGTCGATGCCTGGCTTGAATCCGGCCACGAAAATCCTCTTCGGGAACCAAACTTCGTCTATCCAGCCCCAGATTGTCGAGCCCTCGATCGTTGATAAACCAACTTTTTAACTGACCGCGCGCATTGCCCGGAGCACCAAAGAGTGAGTTAAGCTGGTAGTCAAATTCGCTTCCAAACCCCACGCCTCGCTCGCTCAGATAATCCAACAATCCAATCCAGCGTGTCCCGGGAGGTGGATTCCGCAAACCAAAGAGTTGGTATAAATCCCAGCCCGAGGTCAATTGAAAACCAAAGTTGTTGTCATTGTTGACTCCAAGTCGATCGAGATAAAACTGTTGGTTGCTAAGGTTGGTTCTTAAACGCGGCCAAGCAAATATTGGAACGCCTCCGAGATAAACCCGATTCTGCTGACTATCGATAGTAAATTCATCTTCGGTCGAAGCCAGTCCCGTTCGTGGATCAAACGCAGGTTGGCCAGTGACCGGATCAAATGACTGAGCCTGTGACTTCTGAATATCGATGCTCTGGGACTGTAGCCAGTATCTCGGCACACCCAAACGGCTGGAGGTAAACGCAGATCCAAACGCTCTTAAGTTATTTTCGTCATACTGCTGAATAACGCCGGCTTTCATGCGAACGGCTCCAACATAATCTTTCACCGTCGTGAGCACTTCAGCTTTCAAAATCGTCCCTTGCTGAGCGTGAACGTCGTAGAACATTCGTTCGGCATAGATCGTCCGACTGCCTTTGGCAAACACCACGTCGCCTTCAAGGTAGAACTGGTCTCGCTTTGAGCCGTCGGGCAATACGGTTTGCCACTGGACCATATTGTCCGCCAGGATGTAGAGCTTTTTATCTTTGTCTCCTTCGAACAACGATGCACCGGCGAGCTCCCTGCTGTTGATGACGATGCGAATCCCTCCCACGGCAACTGAAACTCGTTCATCGGGGTTGTTTGGATTTCTGAATGAGTTGAGATTCAATTTGACCGCTGAATCTCGCCCCGAAAACTGAATATTGAACGGGGAGTTGGATTTGGCCTGGCCCGCTATCGGCCCTCGGCCCAAATTTGGGGGAACATTGTTTTGGTAGTTGGGAGCGAAATTGGTCAAAGGTGAAGTTCGCGGCAAAACCGGGGTGCTTTGATTTTGAAAGAAATCCGGGGCCGCATTGATTGGAGGTAGCGGCGCGAAGGTTTGCTGTTGGGGCGTTGGCGTTACTTGTTGAAGCAAGCCCGTTTGGGGAGAAATCACGACCCCTTGTCCTGGTTGTCCGACGAACTGGACTTGCTCAACGCCGCCCGTTATTCCGCTGCTGAGAGCTGCTTGAGCACGAGCAAAAATTTCCGGTGGCGAGGATTCACCAAGCGGAACGGCAACTTGATTCAAATCAACCGTAGCCGCAGTAAACAATCTGCCCAGCCATTGGTCATCAACGATCCGATCCTTTTCAGCACCACTAACGCGATGAGCCGTTGAGCCGCCCTGTCTTGGTAATTCGACGACAGTCTGGCCTTCGAGATACACAATGATTTTGTGAGTGCTCTGCGGTTCATTTTCTGTTGGAGCCTCAACCCAGAGGATCGCCTCATTGGCGGCAGCAGTAAGCTCTTGTTGAGTAATTCTGACATCGCCTTTGAGATGTAAAACTTCATAGTGGCCCAAGCGCCAACGAACCGCCTGATCTGAACTGACCGAAATCGCTGCCGAGGAGTCCGGTTGAGAAAAAGTAATCTGATCAACTTGGGCGTGCACTGACATGGGTACGCAGAACAAATTAATTAACGCCAACGCCATAGACGTCATGAAAAACGCCGCAGCGCGCACAGCGATCCTGCGCTTGGCCATAGCGAAAAAATCAGCTCCAGTTTGCCGGTCTGAGTTCAAGTCGGTTGAACCAGTTGACGATGAAAAAGATACGGTCACCTGCACCTCGTTACGCGCAGCTGCCACCCGCCAATCCACGGTTGGATTTCAGGGTGCGGGAGTATAGGAGCGACTTGTTGGTGCAACAAGCCAAATAGCCCTGCTTTTCAACGCTTCTGGTCAGCCTTTTGAAGCCACTGTGCTGGGCCCATTACTCGACGAAGCCGCATGCTGTCACTTACACTAGAGGCTACTTGCTAGCAACGATCCAATAGTGTTTTTGAGGTGTTTGATGTCTCAGCTTCTTTCCTTTGAGCTCCCAGAACCGGTCGCCGATTTGGTCGACTCAGCCGCATTTTCACAATACACCCTTGGTGAGAAATCGGAGCAACTGGCGGAGCGGCTTGGTCAATTGTCTCTAGACGACTTGTTCCCTGGGGGAATCCGCGACGACGATCTGGCTCAATGTGCGCTCTCAGGGATTTGGTTGCTCCACAATTTTCTTGATCGATCGCATGAAATCAGCCAGGACATCAATACTCGCGAAGGTAGCTTTTGGCACGCGATTATGCATCGTCTCGAGGGTGATTATTGGAATAGCAAGTATTGGTATCGCAAAGTCGGCAAGCATCGTGTCTACCAATTGATCGACGAAGGTTGGAACCCGGAAGACTTCGTTGACCAATGCGAAGCGGCCAGCGACTCAGGATCTCTGGCTGATGTTCAAGCAGAAGCAATCAGTGAGTGGAAAGCACTGTTTGAGTATTGCTATACCCAGGCTCAATAACAGGATTAAATTTGAACTCCATTATTCAAATTTCAACCACCAGCGACGATCTTGACGAGCTCAACGCGATCGCATCAAACTTGATTGAAAACAGGTTTGCCGCTTGCTGCCAGATCTCTGGACCAGTTTCAAGCCTATACTCATGGCAGGGCAAAACTGAGTCGGCGTCTGAATGGGTCTGCAACATCAAGACGACTCGGCAACAATACGCAAACGTGGAAGAAACAATCACCCGACTCCACCATTACGAGCAGCCTGAAATCATTGCCGTGGAGATCGTGGCCGGCAGCGACGGCTACCGAAAGTGGATCTGCGATTGCGTAGCCGAGCAAGACAACTAGTTAGTGGTCCGTCAAAACTGAAATGAATAGCAAAACGGGTGCCATGCTTCGCGCTTGCGTGAGCATGCTTACGCGAGCGTAAACATGGCACCCGTCAATTCAGATCTGACAGACCACTAGCAACTTGCTCAGATTGAGTATCTATCACTCAATCAAATTGAGCGGTTAACGAAACAAAGCCACCCTCCCAAGAATGGAAGGGTTGAGAAAAGACAATGAAATCGGCTTTGATCGGGGAGGGTTGACCAGCTTTAAGCAGTCCCTTTTCCGATACTCTCGATTTGGAAGCCCAAACCTCTCAAGCTCTCCGCATCGAGAACGTTACGTCCGTCGAAAATGAAAGCGGGTTTCATCATGGACTTGTAGATCGACTCAAAGTCTCGATCTTTGAATTCGTCCCATTCGGTCATCACTGCGATCGCATGGGTACCTTCTGCAGCAGCCTCAGCGCTGTCGGCAACGGTTACATTTGTCTCAATTAGCTGACGCTGCGAGTCAGTTAGTTCACCGCCAGGACCCGCCATAACGTAACCGATGTCGGTACGAATTTTTTCGAGGCTAACCTGAGGGTCGTAAATAGTCAGACGGGCTCGCTCTTCGAGCAAATCCCGGCAGACATAGATGGCAGCAGACTCACGGGTGTCATTGGTGTCTTTTTTGAACGCAAAACCCCACACAGCGATCTTCTTGTCGCTAACTGTGTTAAACATCTTGGTGACAATGCGAGTTGCGAAACGACGTTTTTGGTAATCGTTCATCGCAACTACCTGTTCCCAATACTGGGCAACTTCAGGTAGCCCAAAGTGCTCACACAGATAAACCAGATTGAGAATATCTTTTTGAAAGCAGCTTCCACCAAAACCAACCGAGGCTTTGAGAAACTTCGGGCCAATCCGACTGTCAGTGCCGATCGCGTTGGCGACTTCATCAACGTCTGCACCGGTTGCTTCGCAAAGCGCAGAAATCGCGTTAATACTACTGACTCGTTGCGCCAAAAAAGCATTGGCAGTTAGCTTGGATAATTCGCTACTCCAAAGATTGGTGCGAATAATTTTATCGTCAGGCACCCACTGCTTGTAAACATCGGCCAGCTTCTCGATCGCCGCTGAACTGGCTCCTCCGATCAAAATACGATCCGGGTTGAGAAGATCATCGATGGCAGTTCCCTCAGCGAGAAACTCAGGGTTGCTCAGCACGTCGAAGTTCACGCCACTCTTGGCTGACTTGAGAATTCGCTGCACTGACGCGGCAGTACGGACAGGCAACGTCGACTTTTCGACAACAACCTTATCGCTATCACTGCATTGAGCGATTGTGCGTGCACACTTTTCGACGAACTCCAGGTTCGCTGCCCTACCGGCACCTACGCCGAAAGTTTTGGTGGGCGTGTTGACACTGATGAAGCACATATTGGCTTCGCGGATGCCCGCAGGAACATCAGTGCTAAAACGCAAGTTGCGACCGCGGGCAGCTTTAACAACGTCATACAAGCCAGGCTCATAGATCGGTAAATCTTCACTGTTCCAAGCGGCGATGCGATCAGGATTGAGATCCACAACATGAACATCAATATCTGGGCACTGGTGGGCGATCATCGCCATCGTGGGTCCACCAACGTAGCCAGCGCCAAGACAACAAATTTTTGTAGGTTCAATGGTTTGAGTCATTTTTTTTCAAGTTTTAAAGCGTTTGGAAGTCGTAAAGGAATCTTGATTACTGAACCGTACGAGCTCGGGTCGGTTCAAATTCGGTAGATACAGACTAGTTGATCAACACGCAAATTAGCTCGCAAAGATGCTCAATTCTACATTTTTTCTTAGCAACGATTAGTCAGCAGAAGCAGCCCCGCTATCATCATCGTCAACACCGCTACCATCGGACTCTGGAGCCGATTTCCCCTCAGCACCAACGTCTGGGCTCTGGTTGGCCGAGTCAGTATTGTTCTTATCCGAATCGCCGCTTTCTACGGTCTCTTCATCGTCATCACCCAGCTCATCGCGGGGCACCCGAGCGATCACAGCCAATGTGTCATCGTCATCCAAGCCCATAATCCTGACGCCCTGTGTGTTGCGGCCGATGATACTGACATCGGCACATTTAATCCGCTGGATCTTGCCACGGGAAGTCATCAACAAGAGCTCATCGTCATCATTGACTTGCTTGATCCCGATAACGCCGCCATTGCGATCAGTGGTCTTGATATCGCGAAGACCTTTTCCGCCCCGCTTTTGGGTTCGATAACGACTGCTGCTCGAAGCATCATCTCCATCGGCACCAGCATCGGCAGAATTGGGGCCGAAATACGTCCGTTTTCCGTATCCCTTTTCGCAAGCCGTCAATAGCGTTGCCGCTGGATCAGCGACAACCATCCCGACAACCTCATCACCATCTGTCAATGAGATACCTTTGACACCACTGGTGTTTCGCCCCATCGGTCGCGAATCAGATTCACTGAATCGAATCGCCATTCCATTTTTGGTCGAAAGCACAATTTCATCACCGGTCTTGGTGACCACAACATCGATGATCTCGTCGTCTTCGCGCAGCTTGATCGCAATGATACCACCCTTGCGTGGACGCCCGTACTGCGACAATGCGGTTTTCTTGACCAAGCCATTCTTGGTCGCCATCAACAGAAAATGATTCTCCGCGTTAAAGTCCCGAATCGCGCGACACGACGCGATCGACTCACCATCCTCCAGAGGAACCAAGTTCACAATCGCACGACCGCGACTCTCACGTGAAAGGGCCGGCAACTGATGGATCTTGAGCCAATGCACGATCCCACGGTTAGTGAAGAACAGCAAATAGTCATGTGTACTGGCCGCAAAAATATGCTCGATCGGATCTTCGTCTTCGCTCTTGGCACCCTTGATGCCCTTACCACCTCGGCGCTGAGCCCGATACGTGCTCACAGGAGTTCGTTTGATGTAACCACGATGGCTGATTGAAACCACCATATTCTCTTCTTCAATCAGATCCTCGAGGTCGATGTTGCGAACCTCTTCGTCAGAGATAAACGTTCGACGCTTGTCCGCCAACTTACGTTTGATCTCAGCCATGTCGTCTTTGATGATCGCATAGACGTTGGCATCATCAGAGAGAATACGCAGGTACTCGGTAATCTCTTCAAGCAACTTGGCGTGTTGGCCAGCGAGCTTTTCCTGCTCCAGATTGACCAACTGACCAAGCGTCATTTTGAGGATTGCGTCGGCTTGAACACCGGTCAAATGATAAACATCCGACTCGCCACGCTCTTCCTGAAACACTTTAAAACCATTGTCGCCAAGAGCCCGTTTCATCATCGAAGCCGGACACTCAATTCCCATCAAACCAGCCTTGGCTTCGGCCTGAGTTTTGGAACTGCGAATCACTTTGATAATCTGATCAATGTCAGCAAGTGCTAACAGCAAACCTTCGACCGTGTGCTTCTGACGTCGCGCTCTGGAAAGCAAAAACTGGGTCCGGCGACGGATTACCTGAACACGGTGGCGGAGAAACTCACGGAGAAAATCTTTGATCGAAAGCTCTCGTGGCTTACCATCAACCAGCGCCATGAAGTTCATCGAGAAAGACGTCTGCAGCGGCGAGAACTGGTAAAGCTGATTTAAGACAACGTCCGGGTCAGCGTCACTCTTGACCTCAATCTCCAACTTGACCGGCTCTTTAAGATCACTCAAGTCCTTGATGCCCGAGATTCCCGGAACCTTGTCTGTCTTGACGAGGTTGGCAATCTTTTCAACAACTCCATCGCGAGTTTGCTGAAACGGAAGTTCAGTCACAACGATCTTGAACCGATTTTTCTTTTTGGGAATCGGAACGATCTCACACTTGGCCCGCACTGCAATCGTGCTGCGGCCTGAATGGTAAGCCTTAATGATTCCTGAACGACCACAAATAATTCCGCCAGTGGGAAAGTCCGGTCCTGGCAGAACGGTCATGATGTCGCTGATCGTCGCGTCTGGATTCTCGATCAACATATCGAGCGCATCGCAGACTTCGCCCAGATTGTGAGGCGGAATTGACGTCGCCATACTTACGGCGATTCCCGAGGATCCATTGACCAACAAGTTCGGGAACTTGCTCGGCAGAACCGATGGCTCCATCCGCCGCTCGTCGTAGGTCGGAGTAAAATCGACCGTGTCGAGCTTGAGATCTTCGAGCATCAACGCCGCAACGGGAGACATTCGAGCTTCGGTGTATCGCATCGCAGCAGGAGGCAAGCCAGCGATCGATCCAAAGTTCCCTTGCTTGTCGACCAGCACGTGACGCATGTTCCATTCCTGGGCCATCCGAACCAGCGTTGGGTAAACGATACTCTCGCCGTGAGGGTGATAGTTACCGCTGGTGTCACCTGAGATTTTGGCGCATTTGACCCGCGATGCCCCAGGAGTCAAATTCAAGTCGTTCATGGCAACCAGAATCCGTCGCTGAGAAGGCTTGAGCCCGTCCCGAACATCCGGCAGCGCACGAGAGACGATCACGCTCATCGCGTACGTCAGGTAGCTTTCTTTTAGCTCATCCTCGATCGGTTTTTCGAAAAACGTCTCGTTGGGATTAGTGCCATCATTTTCGGGTTCGTTCGAATCGGTCGACAATTTGTCCGCCTTTCAACAGTTTTGGGAGCATGGTTGGCGACGCGACTGAACAAGCCGCACCCGCGTTACGCAACTCCGATTTTGCTCATTCGGAATTGAATTCTAAATCGACCTTGAGAAAGCCAAACCAGATGGCTCAATCAAGCAAAAAAACCACGCCTTGGAGAACAGCCGAAAACTTCAAAAATCCTGAGGATTGCCTCGAAAAACCGGCCATTTGATCGTTCACATTCCCATGTGATTCCAGACTCTAAATTCTACCAAATCCGGCCCGATATCACAACGAGCAGAAGCGAATTTTGACCCGATAAAAAGCCACCCAAATCGTCACTTTTTGAGCATGCTGGGCAATCAAATTTCTGTCCCTGTATACTGGCAACTTGACTAGAATCCGCCCCTTTGCTGCTTCCAATAGCTGCTTCCAATAACAACTCAAAGAACAATCCGATTTGTCCACTTCTTTATCTTTTCCAACTCGCGCTTCGACCTGGTCGCTTCGTACCCAAACGCTTACCTTTGGCCAACTCCCGGCCATTATGGGGATCGTCAACATCACCCCAGACAGTTTCTCCGATGGCGGTAAATTCTCGCAAATCGATGTCGCCGTTGAACACGCGCTCAACCTTGCCAACCAAGGCGCCACCATCCTGGACATCGGGGGAGAAAGCACCAGGCCTTACAGCACCGCAGTAGAAGCCGACCAAGAACTCGCCCGTGTCATTCCCGTCATCGAAGAGCTTGTCACCAAAACCAAAACTCCAATCTCGATCGATACTTCCAAGTCCGTCGTTGCAGCGGCCGCGATTGCAGCGGGCGCCGAAATCATCAACGACGTTACTGGCCTTGAGGGCGATTCAAAAATGATCGACGTGGCCCGCCAAACCGGAGCCGGCGTTTGTGCGATGCACATGCAAGGCACACCGCAAAACATGCAAGACAATCCCTGCTACCAGAACGTAACACGCGAGATCTACGCTTATCTGGCACAGCGGAAATCAACTTTGGTCGACGCAGGATTGAAGCCAACCAAGATCTGCCTCGACCCAGGAATCGGATTTGGGAAATCCCACGACCATAACTTACAGTTGCTTCGCGATTGTCATCAGTTCCACGAGCTTGGCTGCCCACTCCTGATCGGACATTCTCGCAAAGGTTTCATTGGCAAACTAATCAATGACAATTCCCCTCAAACCAGTCCGCTTACAATTGACCAGCGCGACGCTGGTACGCTGGCGATCACGTTGCAACTTGCCCAACAGGGCATTCAGTTGATTCGCGTCCACGAAGTCGCCAACACCATCGCCGCATTAACAACCCAACACGAATTACGCGCTACGCACGTTTCCTGCAAGGAAAATGGCGAACGATGATCCTGATCGAGCCGACATGAACGAAAATCAGTCCAAAATTCGCTTGCGAAAGCCAGCTCAGGAGGACGCCGAAGCGATTGTTGAGGCAGTCCAAACCTCGCTCGCCGAACTTTCCGTCTGGATGCCGTGGGCAAGGTCGGACTACGATGTCGAATCAGCGAAGCAGTGGATTGACGGCGCGTTTGGCGACCTTCACTCATTTCTAATGATCGAAGCCGACGGGTCCATCGTCGGAACGTGCGGTATCAACGCGCACGACGCTTTGAATCAGCGAGCCAACCTCGGATACTGGGTACGCTCTGATCGCACGGGACGCGGATATGCGACTCACGCCGCCCGCACCGTTGCGAAATTCGGCGTCGAAAACGGTTTACAGCGACTGGAAATAGTCGTTTCGACTCAAAACCGCGCCAGCTGCCTCGTGGCCGAACGGATTGGGGCTCACTACGAAGGAGTCGCCCGAGCTCGCCTAATGCTACACGGTGTCGCTCACGATGCTCACATCTACAGTTTTACATCTGCCGACTTCACGTAGCCACCTCTTGGCCCATTGGTCTCACAGCGTGCGCGTTAACAAAACAAAGCCACCCTCCCAAGATGGCCAAGATGGGAGGGTCGAG
>CAYSQZ010000078.1:0-19081 GCA_964433035.1 uncultured Pirellulaceae bacterium
CACGTGAACGTATTCAGCGTTAAACAGAAACACGCCAGCCGAGATCGTGCGGTTAGCTCGTGTCGGGTGCGGATGAATAACACCATTGTTTTGAATCACTGGTCTGTCACCGGTTCCAAAAGCCGAAATGGTAATCGGATTGCCGCTGGCTCCGACAGCTGTCGGAGCGAACATGCCGTTAAAAACCCGTCCTCGCATAAAGAGTACATTATCGCCTGGAGCAAAGGTCGCTTGGCGGAGCGCATCGAACTGCGCTTGCGTTGTGATGAAGAAGTCATTTGCTAGTCCAGTCGAGCTTGCACAGAGCCAACAAAAAAGCACTAGGATGCTACGTTGAAGAGTTTGAAAATTCGTCATGGATTGGATTCTCTATTTCGCTAGATGATAGGTTAGTCGAGGAGTGAGGAGTCGAGGTACACGCCAGAAGTCGGTTTGATTAGCCCTGTTGGCTCAGAGCTTCGATAAAAAGACTGATATCCGCAAAACTAACGACACCGTCCCCGTTCATATCAGCTTCCGCTTGGAAAACGCTGTCGAACAGTCGTGCAATGAACGGGGTAATATCTAAAAAGCTTACAACGCCATCGGTATTCACATCGCCCAGCAACACAGCCGGCCCTAGATCAGAAACGACGCCAGTGAATCCGATGTTATTGAAATCGACTTGAGAGTTCGAACCCGCAAGCGTGACTCTAACAAATCGCACCCCGGCAAAATCCAGATCGAAGTCTTCGGCAGTGGTAGCATCGAAGTCCGAACCTGTATCGTTTCCCAGCGCGGGTGAAATATCCTCAAGCGTCCCGATGCTATTCATTTCGGAATCGTAAAACACAAGATCGATATCGTCCACGTCGAAGCTTTCACTATGGTAATTCCAAAAGTGAAATTGGTCCAAGTCGTAATCGACGTCCAAATCAAAAACGATTTCCAACATCCCACCCGATACCCAGACATGACTCGTTTGCTGGTGGAACTCTTCAAAATCGGCAGACGGCGCATCTGTCAAGCTTATCAGCGATTCCAGAGTGGAGCGATTGGCAAACGGCTCACGGTCTCCGTTGTGTAACTCGCCCAGCATTACGGACATGTTTGAAAAGTTTAAATAAACTTCATCTGAACTTTGGGCTTGAGCCTCACCGTAGAAGAAAATACTGGTAACGGCAGTCAGTAGTGCGGATACTCGAAGCAACGAGCGCATGGTTGTAAACCTCAAAAGTTCAACGGTCGAAAGTGTTGCTATTAAACACTAAACATTCTAGTTAGTTATCACAAATCGTCCATCCCATCCACTAGGACTAATACTCGACTGCGCCAACATCTATTGCACTCCTTTTCGACTATTTGGGGCAATTCCTCTATCGAAACAGGGAGATTGCTGCTGAGGAGTTCTTCTCTTGGAAACTCGTCCATGCGAAGATCTTTCCTGTCCGTTAACAATCGTACAATCGATACTGTTTGCCAGATTACTGAACCTACCTTCGTTAGAACTATGTCCAAAACCCGAATCTTGATGAAACCTGATCGCTTAAGCCGTTGTTAACATAAATAGTCTGTTTCCCCCCGCAAAATAAGCAAACGAGGAGATTTTCATGTTACTTAGAACAAGCATTATGGCACTGCTATTTATCGCAATGACTTCTGTCTCTCTAGAGGCACAAAGCATCAGTTCTGTCCTTGGACGCCGTGGCGCAGTCACCGGAGCTGTGATCGGCGGAATCATCGGCGGCCAAAACGATGAAGTCGCTGCAGGAATTATTGCCGGAGGTTTAGTCGGCGGCGTAACGGGGCGTGTCCTGGGCAATCAGGTTCAACGACGAGTTTACAGCGCACCCCAATACTCACAGCCTCGCTATTATTCGCAGCCAACTTATGTGCAGCCAACCTATGCACAGCCTACCTACTACGCTCCTCAGCAGCGTTACTACGGTGGCGGCTGCGGCGGTCGCGGTTGGTAGAGACAATCGAATCCGAACCAACTTGACTGACAACCAAGGCGCTTTCAGAACGGATCTCACTCTCTTGAGACTGTTATTGATTTACAACTCGGTTGAGGTCTTTTGATTGAGGTCTTTTGATACGCTGACAAGATTTGCAAAATGCACTGGAACAAAGTGAGCCAAGCTTCTGCTGGCTCACTTTTTTTATTCTCTGGCATCAACGTGTCGCGGCGGTAAGACCAGTTCAAACCTGTGGCACAGATTGATCGCGGCAACAAATCATCTGGCAGTTTATGAGGAATGCCTCGACCAAAACAGTTATTGGGATGGTGTGGCCAACAGTAGACAGGCGGCGCGATGAAAACTGTCGAGCTCCGTTCGTCTTAGCCGAAGAATTGATCATCGCCACTTTCGCGAGCAGAGCGATTTTGGTTGCGCCAATGTTGTCCCAAAGCAATAAAGTGCCGCTGACTTACGCACACCAACCACGCTGAAACCACTTATTCGTCACACACGTCCAAACCAACAATTCTTGCTATTCTTTCAATCGAGCCAATTTTAAGGCTTGAAGAGTGACAGAATTAAGTCATAATTTGAAAGAATTCGATCACGAAAACAGAGGTTATTACGCATGTTGGCCGTTGAAAGTCGTCGAAACCGACTGCTTGAGCTCGTCCGAGTTCGTGGTTTCGCTGCGCTTCCTGACTTGGCCTCGGAGCTAAATGTCTCAGAATCCACGATTAGAAGGGATCTTGAGCGGCTGGAAGACGAAGGGACGGCCAAAAGAACCCATGGCGGTGTGTTCTACACAGGACCGAAACCAAAATTCCAACATTTTGACAAAATTCAGTCACAAAATTTCACCGACAAGCAAGATATTGCAAGATTCGCGGCTGGGTTGATCGAGGATGGGGACACAATTTTACTCGATGGCGGCAGCACAACTTACGAACTTGCCAGGTTACTGGTCGGTCGGGCAGTACAAGTAATCACCAATTCGCTTCCCGTTGCCAACCTGTTCATGGGAAGTGAAACCGCCGACTTGGTCATGCTTGGCGGATACATCCACGCCAAAACGGGAGTCGCGCTGGGGCCATATGCCAATGAGATGCTGAGCGATTTGAATTGCCGCCAAGCTTTTTTGAGCGTCGCGGGAATCCACGAGCAAGGACTGTTTAACAGCAACCTGCTTCTGGTGGAAACCGAACGCAAGATGATGGATTCAGCTGAACAAGTCTTCGTGCTCGCCGATCGGTCGAAGTTCGGTCACAAGAGCCTCTCCAAACTGTGCGATTTGAAAGAAGCCCAAAACATCATCGTTGACGCCAGCCTCGATAAAGAATGGAAGCAGAGGGTTTCCGATTCGGGTATCAAGTTGCACGTTGCCGGCAAGCGAAACGAATTCCAACAAAACAAAAAAAATGGGCAATGAGAGATCCAATGTCAAATCTAGCTAACTCAATCGACCGCTCCACGGTTGAGCAGATCGTCCGTCGTATCGTCCAACAAGCCAACGGTCACTCCGGCGGCTACTCAAACGGTGCTCCGGCGACAATACCGAACAAGACCAGCAGCGACCCCAATCTGGTGGTCAGCATTTCTGCGCGTCACATTCACTTGACTGACGCACACGTCGAACAACTGTTCGGTCCAGGCCGAAAATTGACTCCCGGCAAAGACCTGTATCAGGACGGATTTTACGCAGCTGAAGAAACCGTGATGGTCGTTGGCCCCCGCAAACGGATGCTGCCAAACGTGCGGATCCTCGGCCCAACGCGCGACTTCAGCCAAGTCGAATTAGCCAGGACCGATGCGATCTCCTTGGGCATCGACGCTCCGGTTCGCCACAGTGGCAACATCGAGGGAACACCAGGCTGTGTACTGGTTGGACCTGCAGGTGCGGTCGAGCTGAAGCAGGGAGTCATCCGGGCGGCACGACATGTGCACATGAGCGATCAGGACGCCGCGAGATACGGAGTCGCCAAAGGCGACTACATGAACCTGAAAATCATCTCCAAAGACTGCAGTGTCATCATGGAAGACGTTTTGGTTCGCCGAGGCCCTAACGCCAAACTCGAAGTTCACATCGACACCGATGAGGGCAACGCGTGCAACCTCGATGCAGCGACCTCAGTCAAACTAACCAAACAGAAAAAGGGCTGCGGTTGCGGCTGCAGTTAATGCAACTGCAATTGCTTCCTTGGAAATCAATTTATTGAACTGCAACTCAATGGTTGAATTGCAACTCAAAACTAACCTTCAACTTATTTTTTTAACTATTCACTGGAGTAACAAATGGCAAAGGCACTCGAAGCGTTGGGAATGATCGAGACTAAGGGTTTTATCGCCCTTGTTGAGGCAACCGACGCAATGCTGAAATCAGCAAACGTTGAATTTATGGGCTGGGACAAAGTCGGTGGCGGAATGGTCACTTCGTTTGTCAACGGCGACGTTGGAGCAGTAAAAGCTGCGACCGATGCCGGAGCAAACGGAGCTGGACGTGTTGGCGAAATCCTCAGTGTTCAAGTCATCGCTCGTCCTCACGGCGACTTGACCAAAGTTTTACCCGGGGCCAAGGCTGGCAAGAAGTAAGCGCTCAGGCAAACGTAGTCAAACAGATTTCAAAACAAAAAACAAAAAATAGAAACGAAAGAAAACGATGAATACTGCAATCGGATTAGTTGAAACCAAGGGCCTCGTTGGCTTGATCGAAGCGACAGACGCGATGGCCAAAGCTGCCAACGTCGAAATCGTCAAGCGAGTCGACATCGGCGGCGGACTGTCTACCACAATCGTCACTGGCGATGTCGGTAGCGTTCGCGCAGCAGTAGAAGCAGGTGCTTCTGCAGCATCACAAATTGGCGAATTGGTCGCCAGTCACGTAATTCCTCGTCCGGCCGAAGGTTTGACCGAAGCGTTCTTCAAGTAAACAAGCTGTGGATTGAATTGGGTAACCACACCCACGCACTCATCCGCAGGATGGAAGGAATTCGGAGAATCGTAAATGAAAATCCTGGTCGCAAATCTTGGCTCAACCAGCTTCAAGTATCGCCTGTTCGACATGGACAGCGAAGAGCAATTGGCTCGAGGTGGCGTCGAACGCATCGGCTCACCCAGCAGCGATTGCTTTGTTGAAGCAGGTGAGAGCCGCAACGAGATTACGGCGGAAGTCCCGGATCACGGAGTCGCGGTTCAGCAATGTCTGGACCAATTGACCGACCCGCAATCGGGATGCCTGGAGACCAGCGACGAAATTTCCGCGATCGGATTCAAAGCCGTTCATGGTGGAAGAGTCAGTGGAGTGCAACGTGTTACCGAAGATGTTTTGCAGGCGATGACGGAGATGAACCAGATGGCTCCAGCTCATAACCCGCCTTACATCGCGGCGATGCGACAGTTGGGAGAGCGATTTCCATCGCTACCACTGGTGGCTGCGTTCGAGACTGGCTTTCACGCTACAATCTCCGAAGCCTCACGTCACTATGGGATTCCCAAAGCATGGTCGGACGAGCTGAATGTTAAACGCTGGGGGTTTCACGGTGCCAGTCATCGCTTCATCGCCGGCCGCATCAATGAACTGTCAAACCAACCCAAACCATTGAGAACGATCTCGATGCACCTGGGAGGCTCAGCCAGCATTTGTGCGATCAAGGATGGAAAGAGTGTGGCCACGACGATGGGGATGACTCCTCAAACCGGACTGCCGCACAACAATCGTGTCGGAGACTTCGACGCGTTTGCGATTCCACTGATCATGGACAGACTTGGCAAGACACTGGAAGAAGTTCTTGATGACTTGTCCAGCCAAAGCGGTCTGTTAGGAATGAGCGGAGTCAGCAAGGACTGTCGCGATGTGGAGATTGCGGCCGCCGAAGGAAACCAGGACGCTCAACTCGCCCTGGACATGTTCATTGCCGAAATTCGCAGGCATGCCTCAGGCATGTTGTTCGAACTCGGTGGTTTGGACGCGTTAGTGTTTACAGCGGGGATTGGCGAAAACGGATCGTTGATTCGCGCGGGCGTTTGCCGCGACTTGAAAGAGTTTGGTATCGAGTTGGACGAGTCGTTAAACGTGTCGGCTAAAGGCGAATGCCAACTGCAAACGGCCGATAGCAAAGTTGAAATCTGGATCATACCGACCAACGAAGAAATAGTCGTTGCCCGGCAGACCAAAGAGTTGTTGGAAACCAGTTAATCGTATTGGAAACAGTTTTTAATCGTCTCCCATCCCAGGGGTAGGAAATGTTTGTTGCAAAAGTCACAGGCTCAGTTGTTGCCACACAGAAGGTCGATGAGATCGTCGGCAGCAAGCTGATGGTCGTCGAGCCTTATCGGCTTGAAGCCAAAGATCGCAAAAGCCTGTCCACAACCGGACGTACCTTTGTCGCGGTCGACACCATTGGTGCCGGTGAAGGCGATTTTGTTTTGATCGTGCAGGGTTCGAGTTCCCGCTTGACGCCTCAGACCAAAGGCATGCCGATCGATGCATTAATCATCGGCATCGTTGATACCGTTCACGTCGAGGACAACTGCGTTTTCGACCGGAACGATACTTAGTCAGACATCGAGAACAAAAATGACGGCCAAAAACATGGCGTCCGTCAAAAAAGAAATCGAGAACAAAAATGGCAATAAACTTTAGCGAAGAAATGATCCGCAACGTCGTCTCTCAAGTGCTGGCCGAAGTCGGGCCACCACCACAAGTCGACCACGACTGCTCATGCGACGGGTATAGTTCGGCTTCAACCGGCAGCTATGCTGGTCGCAATGGCATTTTCCTCGACGCCGAGCAAGCCGTCGCTGCAGCCCAGGAAGCATTTGAGCTGCTTTCCCGAGCCACGATGGAAGATCGCAAAAAAGCCATCGATCACATCCGCCGGATCGCCAACGACCAGAGCGTCGAATTGGGCACGCTGGAGATGAACGAAACAAAAGTCGGCAAGCTCGAACACAAGATTGCCAAGCTACAGGCCCTTGCCGAGAAGGCTCCGGGCATCGAGTTCATGAGCAGCCAGGTTTACAGTGGCGATCATGGATTGGCCGTCATCGAACACGCCCCCTTTGGAGTCATCGGCGCCATCACACCGGTTACCCACTCGCTACCAACGATTGCCGGAAACGCGATCAACATGATTGCCGGCGGCAACACCGTCGTTGTCAACCCGCACCCCAGCGGCAAAAAAATTGCGGCCGAAGGCGTTCGCCGTTTCAATCAGGCGATCCACGCGGAGATTGGAATCGACAACTTAATTTGCGTTGTCGCCGAACCAACGTTGGAGTCAGCTGACGCAATTTTCAAACATCGCGATGTGAAGCTGATCTGCGTCACCGGTGGACCAGCCGTTGCCCGAGCAGCTTTGAAAGCGGGAAAGCGAGCTGTCGTTGCCGGACCGGGAAATCCTCCCGTCGTTGTGGACGAAACAGCCGACCTGGAAAACGCAGCTCGTTGCATCATTGAAGGTGCTTCGTTCGACAACAATCTGTTGTGCATCTCTGAAAAAGAAGTCTTCGTTGTCGACTCGGTTTTCGACCAGATGATGAGTGCGATGGAGCGAGTCGGTGGAGCGGTCCGATTGAACGCAACCGAAGTGGCTCAGTTAACCAGTGTCGCAATCATTCAAGTCGGCGACGACAATCACGACGCGCCGGCTAAAGAGTTTTTGGGGAAAGACGCTGCTGTTCTCGCACAAGGCATCGGCAAAGCCGTTCCTGCGGACACGCAGTTGCTGTTCGGAGAAACCGACGAGTTCAATCCTTTCGTCGCAGTTGAACAAATGATGCCGTTCGTGCCGTTCGTTCGCTGCCGCAACGTCGACGAAGCGATCGCGAAAGCCCAAAAGTACGAGCACGGCTTCCGACACACCAGCATTATCCACTCAAACGACGTGCGGAACATGACACGCATGGGACGCATCATGGACACGACACTGTTCGTTAAAAACGGACCGTGCATGGCTGCCCTTGGGCTCGGCGGGGAAGGGTACATCTCTTTCTCAATCGCTGGCCCGACAGGTGAAGGCGTCACGACTCCGTTGACTTTCACCCGTGAACGACGTTGTTCACTAGTCGACGATCTGTGCGTATTGGGAAAGCCGAAATCGTAAACATCAGCGGTCGCCTTTGGCGAGCCCAAGGCAACTAAACCCGACAATCAACTCAACAAACCAACTAATCAATTAACCATGCAACGCGCACTCGTCATCGCCACAACCATTGCTTCGATCAAGCACACCAGCCTTGAAGGCAGCAAGATGATGGTCGTACAGCCTTTAATGGCTAACGGCTCGGCTGACGGAGATCCGCTGATTGCGATCGACGGCGTCGGTGCCGGAAGAGGCCAAACCGTCATGCTCAGCAGCGACGGGCCTTACGGGCGCAAGGTGCTTAACGCTGACATCAACCCGGTACGCTGGACAATTATAGGAATCGAAGACTAATGCCACCGGTGGTCAATCAACAATACGATCGAGCCGCAATCGAAGCGATTGTGCGCCAAGTGTTGCTCCGCTTGCCGGGTGCTGCCAATGGTTCCAACGCTGGCAATGTTGCAAACGCTGCCAACGTCAAACCATGTGAGACCGTCAGTTCAATCCAAGCCCAACAGCATCAACAAAGTTTCGAGTGCAGTGCCAAAGTCATCACGATGGAAACATTGCGGGGCAAGTTGGACAACATCAAAACGCTGCGGGTCAAACCAAAAACGATCGTAACCCCGGCTGCCCGAGACGAACTTCGTGATAAAAAAGTCCGGATTGCGTTTGATCTTGGATCAGCTAATCCAGCAAATGGCCCAGCCACAATCTTGTTGGGAACGACTTGCAACTCCACTGGAAACAGCTTGCGAGACCAACTGGTTGCCAACGGCACACAGGTCCAACTACATGTTGAAAAATCTGTTGCTCAACTGGCTACCAAAGTCGGTAATAAGATTGCCAACGGCATGCCGGCGTTGATCGTGACCGATCAGCCTTACTCCGCAGCTTGTTCAGCCAACCGCAACTCAAATGTGCGGGCCGTTGTCGTTGGCGACCCCAACGAACTCAGGTCCGCCAATGCCGAATTAAGTCCCAACTGCGTCGTAATCAAAAAAGGCAACGAAGGGCAGTTCAACCTGGCATACGTTTTGAATCAATTCACTTAATATCAACAAGCTAATCAACAAGCATGCGAATCGCAAAAATAATTGGCAAAGTCGTCCTGTCAGACGCCCATCCGGCGTATGAGGGTGCGACGTTGCGACTGGCTTATCCGCTGACCCTGGACAACATCGACGGAACCTCTGAACAAGAAGCCGACACGATCGTCGTTTGGGACGAGCTTGGCAGCGGCAACGGATCGTTGATCGGTTTGGCTGAAGGCCCGGAAGCCGCCCAGCCATTTCGCCCCGAGATCAAACCGGTTGATGCTTACGCCGCCGCGATCCTCGACTCGATCAGTCTGCATGATGCAACGGTCAAGTCAATCAAACAATCCAAAGACTCATAAATCAAAGCCTCATAACTCATTAACTAAAACAACCAACTTCAATCGAAATAAACCAAGGGAAGACCATGCCAAATATCCACAAGATCAAACAAGAGATTTGCGAAATCGGTCGCCGGATCTATGCCAAGGGCTTTGCCGCCGCCAACGACGGTAACATTACCGTCCGCATCAGCGAAAACGAAATTCTCTGCACGCCAACGATGCACTCGAAAGGCTTCCTCAAGCCTGAAGACATCGCCACGGTTGACTTCACGGGCAAGCAAATTGCCGGTAACAAGAAACGTTCCAGCGAAGCCTTGTTGCACCTGGAAATTTATCGCAACCGCCCCGACCTGAAGAGCGTGGTTCACTGCCATCCACCGCACGCGACTGCGTTTGCAATCGCCCGTGAGCCGATTCCACAATGCATCCTGCCAGAAGTCGAAGTCTTTCTCGGCGACGTTCCGATCACCAAATACGAAACGCCTGGTGGACAGGCTTTTGCCGAAACGATCCTTCCGTTTGTGCAAAAGTCTAACGTGATCATTCTGGCCAACCACGGCACCGTCAGCTACGGCGAATCAGTCGAGCGTGCTTACTGGTGGACTGAAATCCTTGACGCTTATTGCCGCATGTTGTTGTTGGCTAAGCAGCTGGGCACGATCAACTATCTCGACGAAACGAAATCTCGTGAGTTGCTTGACCTTAAACAGGGTTGGGGCATGACTGACCCGCGAACGTCCGAAGAGTACAAGGACTGCGACATCTGTGCCAACGATATTTTCCGCGACAGCTGGGAAGCCGCGGGAGTTGCCCGGAAAGCCTTTCCTGCTCCTGAGCCAATGGGCCCCAAAAGTAGACCCCAGCCAGCCGCAGCTCCCGGTAGCGCTTTTCCTTCCGCAGTATGTGCAGACGGAAATATGAATCAAGCACAACTGGTTCAGACGATCACCGACATGGTCATGAGGCAGTTGGCCACTCGAACTTAATCGTCAAACCATCTCTCGGCTTACGGGAGAGTAATCGTAAACTACTCAACTCAGACGAGCTTTTCAAAACTCAAATCGAAATCAGATATCATGAAAGTTAGCATCATTGGAGCGGGCGGATTGGTCGGATCTTGTGCGGCATTCGCATTGCAGTGCAGTGGCGTCGTACGCGAGATTGGTTTGATCGACGTGAACCGGGACGCCGCCGAAGGGCAGGCCCTCGATCTTTTGCACGGCGGACCAAGCACAGCCGACCAGATCATTCGGCCCGGCGGCTATGAGTTAGTCTCCGATAGCGATGTGATTTGCATTACCGCCGGTCTGCGTCGTAAACCCGATGAAAGCCGACTGGATTTGATCAACCGAAACACGGATCTCTTTTTGGGAATCCTGGACAACATTGCTTCGGCGGGAGTCAAAGGTTCTGCGGTCGTTTTCGTTGTCTCCAATCCGGTCGATATCCTGACTTACCTTGCTGGCAAGAAACTTGGCTTGCCTCCGAATCAGGTTTTGGGGCTTGGAACCCAACTCGACACCATTCGCTTTCGCAGCTTGATCGCGGCTCACCTGGCCGTTGCCCCCACGCAGACCTCGGCATTGATCCTTGGCGAGCACGGCGACTCCATGGTTCCGATTTGGTCCAGTGCGACAATCGGTGGGTTACCGCTGGAGAAGTTTCCATGCTTCAACGCGACACTGGCCAACGAGTTGTTCCTCCGAACCAAGGGCTCGGGCGCTGAAGTGATCTCACGAAAAGGTGGTGCCGGCTTCGCAGTCGGCATTGCGATCCGCGACGTCATCGACGCGATTGCTTTGGACAAGCAACGAATCATGCCGGTTTCCAGTCTCCAGGATGGTAGCTGCTACGGCATTCGGGATGTTTCCATTTCCGTTCCCACCATTGTCGGCAAAGGTGGGCGCGTGGCGCTGCGGGAAATCGAGCTCTGGCCCAAAGAAGTCCAGGGGCTTCGCCGCAGTGCGTCGGTCTTGCAACAGACGCTCAATACTGTGTTGCAACGTGTTGCTGTCTAGCAGCGAGGCGAGCGGGTGTCGAAAGTCGACTTTCAATTAGTCGACTTCAGTTGCCTTTGCTCCGAGGCTGACATTCAATTGGCAACCCGAACAGGCTGTGATTTCTTGGAAACATAGCCCAACAATACCAGCTGGAAGAATCACAGCCTCGACGCTTAAGCGTCCATGAGCAAAAATGACGTTGTCATTGAATCGATTCGCCAGAACCGTCGAAGCCCCTATAATGAAACCCGTCGCCATGATATGGCGACGTCTGGGTTAGCCACCGCCTACAACGAACGTATCGAACTCATCGAGGGAAATTAAAATGAGCACTGTCTCCAAATCGCTTCTACCAGCCGTTGAATCTTTCCTTGGTCGTGACGCTCATGGCGGTTTCGTCGGCGGCCAATCTTTGCTCTCCAGCAGCGGCTCAACGATCGCGACTTGCGATCCGGGTACAGGTTCAACCTTGGCTGAGGTAACGGCAATGACTGCCGAGGAAATCAACCAAGCCGTCGACGTGGCCAACGATGCCTTTAAGAAAACCGGCTGGTCAACGATGCCGGTCAACGAACGCTGTGCACTGCTACATCGTTTGGCCGACGCAGTCCAGAAAAACATTGCGACCGTCGCTCAAATCGAATCTCTCGACGCCGGGAAAGTCGAGTCACAAGCAGCCGGGGACGTGCAAAACTTTTGCGACACGATGCGGTATTTCGCCGACATGGCGCTGCACATGAACCCGCGAACGACGCTGGCTGCCAAAGGCCACCAAGCCTGGACGTATCGCCAACCTTGGGGCGCGTGTGCGTTTATCTTTCCATGGAACTTTCCCTTCCTGCTGATCGGCTGGGGCATTTCTCCGGCACTGGCCGCAGGAAACACCGTCGTTATCAAACCTGCCGAAGACACCCCACTGTCGGCCATCTTCCTGGCCGAACTGGCCAAAGAAGTCGGCATTCCTGACGGTGTCATCAACGTCGTCACCGGCAGCGGCGAGACCGCCGGGGCGGCTTTATCGGCCAACCCAAATATCAAACGCATGTCGTTTACCGGATCGCCTGAAGTCGGTCGACTCGTTGGTGAATCCTGTGGTCGAAACCTTGTTCCTGTAAAACTGGAACTGGGTGGAAAAGGTGCTGCGGTTGTGTTTGACGATGTCGATGTTACCCAAACCGCTGAAAAACTTGCCGGCGCGATTACATTTCACACCGGTCAAGTCTGCTGTGACGCCACGCGATGGTTGGTCCACAAAAACATCTACGACGAGTTCGTGGATACCTGCATCGATCGGCTGAAGAAAGTGAAAATCGGATATCAGCTGGACGACACGACGCAGATGGGGCCCGTTTGCAACGCCAAGCAGCGTGAGCGTGTGCTTTCCTATTTGGAGAAAGGCCAAGCCGAAGGTGCCCAGTGCTTGCTCGAAGGTGGGCCGGCTACAGTCGACGGTTACCAAGGGCATTTTGTGAAACCGGCTTTGCTGGCCGGTTCATTTGATAACGTCGCCGCCCGCGAAGAGATCTTTGGCCCGGTCGCTTTTCTGGCTCCCTTTGACGACGAAGAGCAAGCCATTGAGATGGCCAATGATACTGCTTACGGGCTGGCCAACAGCGTCTGGACAGCCGACTTATCCCGAGCATCACGCGTCGCCGAGTCTATGATCGCTGGCAATAGTTGGATCAACGCTCACAACGTATTTGCCCATGGCGTTCCCTACGGCGGCGTCAATCAAAGCGGCATGGGCGGTGGAGTACTGTCAGTCGAAACATTGATGGATTACTACCGCAGCACGTCTATCGTCCGACCGCTGGGCTAATCCATAGGCTCCGGCTCTCGGCTCACAACTCCGGACTCACAAATCTATCAGCTGGTGGACTCAGTAGATCCATCCGTTTATTTTTTTGCCGGTCTCCAACCTACCGAAGCTATTTTCACGGTCCCTCCGTCTACCACCCTGTATTTGAATATGACAGGCCCCTCCTTTTCTATCACCGAAGGTGTAAAGCCCATCTTCTTTAACCTCTTTTCCAGAACAAGGATTTCTTGTTGCTCCTCAGGGGTTGAGACCTCCTTTTTCCACTGCCCATTGCGCAACATAGTCCGGGTTTGAATTCTTGGTCGTACATATTCTGGATCAAGTAACTTTTCAAGTGTGGCGTGGTCTTGTAGGTCCCAAGCACCCGAGACATAACGTCGGACCCTGGCCTTGACTTCTTTATTCGATTCAAAAAAGCGAATGCCGCGGTCGATTTCAAATTTTGACCAATCATTGAGGAGCTCTGATTGTTCGATTTTAGCGCGGACAATCTTCAGCTTCTCAAGAATTTCGGCGTGATACTCACTGGGCATCAACATCAATCCCATCAAAATACCCTGCGGCCCAGTGCCACGATTCTCTTGGTAGGGCCCGTCGTAGTGCCAGCCAATCTTCGAAGAACAATGATCGTCGGGAGAAAGAGACTTACTTAACAACATCCCGATCAGAGGTTCAATTGCATCGGGATGTCCAATGGCCCCAAGTGTTTTGGCGTTCTGGGATCGCAACAGATAGACTCCGTCACCGGTGTTGTAGTCGCCGATTTCATTGAATAGCTTAATCAGCTCTGGCACTGCAGGGCTGGCTGCTGGCCCCAATTTGGCCAGTTGTTCAAGTGCGTAAGTTTGACAGGACCTTTGGTAGTGGCGATGGTTATATTGCTCCCATTGAGTCGTAGTCTTTCCAAAATTGTTCCAGTAGAGCTCATCGCCCCTTGCCTGTTCGACCAGTTTGGGCACAGTTTGAGGAGCCGGCGGCAGCCAAACGCCAAAGACGCCACAGCTAAAGAGCTTCAGCCCAATGTATGAGAACACAAGGCCGCGCATAATTCGGTAGGGCTTCCAAGTTTTGGGAAGCACCTTAGCCACGAACTCGCCACCGATAAACAGGAAGAGCCCCTCTATAAATATCGCGATCAGTAAAGCCATTTTGCTGAAGCTTTCGGTTGATGGTCCAAGGCGCGAAGGTTGGGGTTGGAAATCGGCAACAGAACCACATTCATCCCAAGACTAACGCTGCTTAAAAAACTTACTTCCACACACGAAATGGCCATCGAGTTTTTTGAGGATTTTCTCTAAATCTGCAAAACGGCATAGTTCTATTGGACCGGTCGTAGCATGTGTTACGCTCTTGACCTGTCAACGAGCCTAAAGGAGGTGGCACTGTATTCCGTTCCCCAGCCCAATGGCGTAAAACTGTGGCGCAAGACGCGCTACGTTCGCGGAGCCAAAGGCATCTATAAAGGCGACTCTGCTTTTCCAACAATTCGAACTCCGACCCAACCAGAATCCAATGCCATCTTCCCAACAGCCGCGTCGCGATCTGATCCATCCACGTGACGAAATCATGCAAACGATGAGCCGTATCTACGGCTATCGTATGACAACCACTTCAGGCGGAAATCTCTCGATTCGTGAAGAGACTGGAGACATTTGGATCTCGCCAGCGAGAGTCGACAAAGGTAATCTGACTCGAAACGATATCGTTTGTGTTAAGCCCGACTTTACAGTCGAGGGCCCGCATCGGCCCTCGTCAGAGTTTCCGTTCCACAAAGCCATCTACCAATGCCGTCCTGATATCAAGGCGATCGTCCACGCGCATCCCGTTGCCTTGGTGGCTTTCAGCATCTGTCAGTCAGTACCCAACACAAAACTGTTTCATCAAACCCATTCCGTAAGCGGAAAAGTCGGATTTGCACCCTATGCCTGTCCCGGTAGCGAGCAACTGGGAAAGAGCATCGCGTCAACGTTCGTCGTGGGCTGCGACAGCGTGATTCTGGAAAATCACGGTGTCGTTGTTGGCGGTAGATCGCTGGGGGAAGCATTCCAAAGATTCGAAGCCTTCGAGTTCGCGGGTAAAACGCTTATCAAAGCCCAGCAGCTTGGTGACGTGCGTTATCTCGACGACGACCAGTTGCGACAGGCAGCCAACCGCCACGTGGCAGTACCAAGTTTTACCCCTCCAACCGCGACAGCCCGCGAGCGAGAATTGCGAAGAGAGCTTTGCCTGTTTCTTCGTCGTGGTTGCCGGCAGCGTTTGCTAATCAGCACCGAAGGCAGTTTCTCGGCCCGATTGGACGAGAACTCATTTTTGATTACACCAACCCAGCAAGACCGAGAACGTTTGCGAGCCGAAGATCTCGTGCTGGTCGCCGACAACCAACGCGAAGCTGGGAAAAAAGCCAGCCGGGCGGTGACGGCTCATCAAGCAATCTATCGAAAGCACCCCGACATCAAGGCAATCGTGTTTGCTCACCCCGTTAACGCGACGGCGTTCAGTGTGACCGAGGTCAAGTTTGACACGCGCACGATCCCTGAGAGCTATGTCTTTTTGATGGATGTTGCCCGAGTGCCATACGGAGTGCAGTACCAAAACGACGGAGCCATCGCCGACTACGTTTCTTCGTCCTCGCCCGCAGCTATTTTGGAAAACGATGGCGTGCTAGTCACCGGTTCGAGCATTTTGGACACGTTTGATCGGCTTGAAGTCCTTGAATCAACTGCCGAAGCCGTCATCAACGCCGGTGTGATCGGCGAGGTATCGGCGATGCCCGATGATGTGATCCAAGAGCTTCGGAACGAATTCAATTTGAAATGAGACCGGCCGTTTCCTGGTCACCTTGGGGTGGCAAGAGTGCGGGCCGCCAAGGATTAGGTCTTGGCCTGGTCTCTCAACCGTACCACACACTTAGTTTTCAATCAGATGCTTCGGGAAATCAGTAACCTTCTCGCAACCGACTTGCTCCATCACCTGTTGTACTTGCTTTTTCAACATCTCAAAAACGTGATGACCTCCGTATTTGCCCAGCGCAAGCACACCATACATAGGAGTCCGCCCCATGAAAGTAAACTCGGCGCCACTGGCTAACGCGGCACAGATGTCGGCGCCGGACTCGATTCCCGAATCCATCATGATCTTGATCTTGCCACTGAATTCCTTCGCCAGCAGCGACATCGGGACAATCGTTGACTGCCCTCGGTCAAGCTGACGACCACCGTGGTTGGACGAGATCAGACCTTCACAGCCGTGTTTGATTGCGATCTCGGCGTCTTCAGGATTCACGACTCCTTTGACAACCAAGTTGCCTTTCCACATATCCCGGATCGCCCCAATCTTTGCTTCGCTCAGCCGCCCGGAAAACGTCTTGTTCATAAACAGACCAAGATGCTTCATACTCAAGCCCTTGGGGATGTAGTCTTTCATTGTCTTGAACTCCGGCTTACCGGCGCTCAGCTGCCCCATCACCCAACTGGGCCGACCGACCATCTGGCAGATGTTACGAAAACTCATTCGCGGCGGGATCGATAAGCCATTACGAATCTCTTTGGGCCGATAAGCAAAAGTCGGCGTGTCGGCAAGAATTACCAGTGTCCGACATCCAGCCGCCCAAGCGCGCTCCAGTAGTTTGTCTCGTAGGTCTTCCTCGGCAGGGTGATAAAGTTGAAACCAAAAGTTGCCATCGGTAATTTTGGAAACATCTTCGATACTGGCAGTGCTGACCGTTGAAAGACAAAACGGGACGTTATGTTCTTTGGCAGCGGCGGCCAGATATTCACAGGCTCGCGGCCACATCAACCCCTGAAGCCCAACCGGTGCCATCCCAAATGGAGCATCGTACGTCTGCCCAAACAATTCTGTCTGTTGATTGCTTCCTGCGTAGTCACGCAGATACCATGGCTTCAACTGAACCTGTTTAATATCTGACTTGTTACGGTCAAGGTTAATATCGTTGAAGCAACCAGCAGTGAGATAGTCGAAAGCGAACCCTGGAACCCGGGACTTTGCCTTTTTCTTCAGGTGCGCCGTTGAAGGAAATTCGGAGTTAAAATATTCAGGCATAGGATTTTCGTCGTCCTGGGTTGTCAAAAATTCGGCGGATGGTCTCAACCATCCCAACAGTAGATAGGATAATCAGGATAGGTGAATACGCGATAATTGAAACTTCAGCGTATTGGGAAACTTGAGCTATTGGCAAACTTGTCCTTCCATCGGATAGGTTACGATAGGAGTACCGAAAATACGAGTACCGAAATAACCAGATAGTCTGTCCGGTGCCCCAGGCACTGTCTGACAATTCATATTGGACTGAGCGGCTGGGCGCTAGCCGCCGGTAAATACGCAACAAACCGACGGCTAGCGCCTTGCCGCTCACAATTTAACAAACAGTGCCCAGTACAATTGCTCAGCCATCTTCCACGGAGCTCGTCAACGTTTTGCCAATGACTCTTTCATGGATCGTTTTGATTGCGCTACTTGGATTGCTCATGGCACAAGCGGTCCTGGTCTTCAAGTACTTTGGTTTTATGGTTAGCGTCAAAGCCGCCCACCAACAACCAGACGTTCATCCAACCGACACCAATTTCGCTCCTCGAGTTGCTATGGTTCTTTGCCTTCGAGGCAACGACCCTAGTCTCAACACCTGTCTCGAATCCGTGTTGGCGCAAGACTATCCTAACTTCGAAGTTCACTTTGTGATCGACTCACCAGAAGACCCCGCCGCCAGATCGATTCAAGATTTCCTTAATCGTAACCCAGACTCATTGAAATTCAGAAAAATATTCCTTAACCATGAGTCCAATTCAAACTCGATCAGCAACACTTGCAGCCTCAAGAACCAATCTCTCATCGCCGCGATCAACAGCGCTGATAAATCAATTGAGGTTTTTGCGCTCATCGATGCCGATGGAACTGTTGAGAAAAACTGGCTTTCAAGATTGGTTGCCCCGTTGTCCGATGCTCAAGTTGGCGCATCGACCGGAAGTCGTTGGTTTGCTCCCAAGGAACGTAATCCTGGATCGCTGATTCGGCAAACATGGAACGCGGCAGCACTGCCTCAAATGCACTTTTATAATATACCCTGGGGCGGAGCGTTGGCGATTCGGCGATCCGCCATTGAAGCCTGTGACTTGTTATCTCACTGGAGCAACGGTTTCTGTGAAGATACGATGCTCACGGGGATTCTGGCCAGCAAGAAGTTTCGGGTCACTCAAGTCCCCGGCCTGATCACTCGATGCACAGAATCAACCTCGCTGCCGGCAGCAATCAACTGGATCTCTCGGCAGCTACTGACCGTTCGTCTGCATCACAGCAGTTGGCCACTGGTGTTGGGACACGCGATCTTCTCAGGGACTTGCCTCGCCAGCGCGCTGGTAATGATTGCCTGGTGTTTTTGGGAACAGCACTTCTTCCAAGCCACCCGACTCACGTTAGCGGTCATCGCCTTTTTGGTCGCCAACGTGGGGTTACTTCAAGTCATTCAACTGGCCAATCGGAGCGCGGGAATTAACTGGCTGGCCAAGCATTTAAAGACTGACAACAAACCGCCTTCCAACGAGGCTATCGACAGTGCGCGTGCACCAGGTTTTCTTGGCGCTCTAATGACGCAGCTGCTTTACCCTTGGATCGCGGCCAAAACGGCTTTGATGCGACAAGTTCAATGGCGCGGCATCACATACAAAATCGGGCCGGGCAAAAGGATTACGATGGACGGCTACTATCCCTACCGAGAATCCAATGAGGACCGAGGCGGTAATGAATCACTCTAAAGAAGTTGCTGCGTTTCAGCACTATCTCACGAATGAGCACGAATCTCAACGAATCTCAACGAATCTAATTCGTGTCTATTCGTGTAATTCGTG
>CAYSQZ010000079.1:0-9597 GCA_964433035.1 uncultured Pirellulaceae bacterium
GCAACACCAAAGATTAAAAAAGCAGGGATCAGAAGGAGCAGTCGAATCAGCAAATCAAAAATGACTTCACCAATGCCGACCAGCAACAACGACTCGCGCGGAAAATTCAGCTTGCTGATCATATTGCGATTTTTATTCAACATGTTGAGCGGCATCTGAAACGCTTCGATAAACGCTTGCCACAATATCATGCCGGTTAGAATGTAGACCGTTGAATTGACTGACATCTCTCCAGTGTCGAAGATCTGTGCTTCGCGAAGGAAAATCCAGATCGCGGTGTTGGCGATCGGAGGTAGAAACGCCCAGAACAATCCCAGTAATGTCTGTCGGTAAAGTCCACGAATGTTCCGCAGAAACAATCGCCACGCCAGTTCACGACCGTCCCAGAACCTTGCAAAAATCCCACCCAGCAGTCTCAGGGGAGATCGAATTTCCGATTGCGCGCTATAGAGCGTAACTTTGTCTGAAGTCTTTATTGGCGGCAGGCTGGATTCCTGTTGATCGTCAACGGATTCACCAAGCCCATCGGCCCCACGAAGTCGAGCAGCAATCGGGGGCTGGCCGCCAACATCGTTCGGGTCGAGGTCATTTGAATTGCCGGATTCGATACTCATAACGTTCATCGCAAGTCTGCGATGGCAATGCACTAACGTAAGTTTACTTTTTAAATTATTGAATATTAAAAGGCAGGCCCAAGATCGTCTTGCGTTTTTTACGCCAACCCGGCCCGAATCAAATCGTGTAAGTGAATCACACCGACCAGTTGTCCAGCATCAACGACCGGTAAAACTGTAATTCCATTTTCCTGCATCAATCGTAATGCTTCGGCGGCCAAGGCATCGCTCGAGATCAACTTCGGGTTGGAGGTCATGTAGTCACTGATTGGCTGGGACAACGCGTTTGAGTGGTTCGACTCGTTTCCAACGGCATGTTGAATCATCCGACGTAAGTCGCCATCAGTGAAAACGCCGAGCACCTCGTGGGATTGGGAAACGACAAAGACAGCCCCAAGCCCTTTTGCCGAGATCGTATCGATTCCTGACTGCAACGTGTCACTGGCTTGCGATTGGGGAATTTTGTCTCCAGCATGCATCAAGTCGGCAACTTGAATTAGTAGTTTTCGACCAAGGTTGCCACCGGGATGAAAAATCGCAAACTGCGCTTCGGTAAAACCTCGTTGGTGCATCAGGGCAACGGCGATTGAATCAGAGACAGCCAAGGCAACAGTGGTACTATTGGTCGGAGCAACCGAAATGGGATCTGCTTCAGCAGCAACGCCAATGTCGATTAAAACATCGCAACGAGATGCCAGCGAGCTTTGGGGATCGCCAATCAATCCGATAATTGGAACGTTGAGTCGAACAACATGAGGCAGCAACTCGCACAGCTCACGGGTTTGCCCGCTATTGGAAAGCAACATCAAGACGTCGTTTTGGGTTACGATCCCCAGATCGCCGTGGATTGCTTCACCAGGATGAAGAAAAATCGCCGGGGTCCCGGTGCTACAGAGCGTCGCGGCGGCTTTTCTGGCGATGCAGCCCATCTTGCCCATGCCAGTGACAATCACACGACCCTGGCACTTGAGGAGCAAATCAATCGCGCTGGTGATCGTAGGATTGATTCGTTGAGCCGCTTCGCGGATCGCATCGGCTTCGCTGAAGAGGACTGCTTTGATCTGTTCTACAATTTCCAAATCAGTATTCTCCGCGCGTAGCTCGTCATCCGAACCGAGAACCTGCTCGGGATCGGTGTCGACTGAGGTTTTTTGTTTGTTGAGCCAATGAGACATAAAAATTGAAGTCCATCAACAGGCAGAAACGCCAGCGTCTAATCAATTCGACGCGGTGCCCAAAATCTAATGGCCCTATTATATCACCCGCAAGTTCGGATCAGCGGATAAATCCGGCCACCTGTAATTCCCCATGTTCTACCGGACGTGGCTATTTCAAAACAGGCTGGGAACCGCTTGATAGCGTTTGTTCAATGCGCGCAAAAAAAACACGACCGGCGTTATTGGTTGCCGGCCGTGCTTAAAGTGCACTCCATAACTTTGACAAAGTTACCTCGTCGAGCAACGAATTGCTCCTGACGAGGCCTAATTCAAAATTACGACTCTGCACGAACCTAGTTTGTGTTCTCAAGCCAAGTGGTTTCCGTTGAAGAAAAGCCTAGTTGGGAAGATTGAGAATTGTCTCACCTCGCTCTGCAGCAGATTTTAGTGCTTGGATCTGCTTGTCCGTGTTTCGACGGCCCGAGTTGTACTTCCATGGTTGCGGGATCGAATTCGTCTTTTGCACACTTGGAACTGACTGGGTCTGCGGCGACTCGATCACGGAGCGCATTGTATTGTCAGGAGCAACCAACTCGTACTGACTTAGATTGGAAGTGATGGGCGCGACTGGCTTTCTGGCAGTGCGGTTGGCAGGAGGACTAAACTTGCTCGGTTGAACAAAATCTCTGGTAACGACTTCTGGGGCTTTGCCAAACAAAACTATCTTTTTGCTTTCTTTGCCTGCCTGGTCGACAAGAAACTCAAGTGAATCACCATCTTTGAGAACATCTGTGATTTCGTTGAACGCTAACATCGAATCCAACTCGAGACCTCCAACTCCGATGATCCGATCACCCTTGCGAACGCCTGCTTTACTGGCGTTGCCAGCTGGGTTTAGCTGCGTCACCACGAGATCCTGACCTTGCGTTTCAAGCAACATGCCAAAGGCCTGCGACTGCTTTTTTGCTGAGCGAGTAACATTCTCAATCGCTGTGGGAGTAAGCTTAGTTTTGGCTACCGCAGCGGGCGAGCTTGGTGTCTTGTACTGAGTCGAGTTGCTTCCACCGGAGAATGATTTTTCGGGCGATTGGGCAGGCTGCGTTTGGGCGGGTTGAATCGGATGCCGGTAAGCGGCGGTATCAAGGGAAGCGGGCCGACTGCTTGCTGAGGGAAGAGCGGGGGTGGGAACGCGAGATTGCCCCGGAGCCGGAAACTTAAGCTTCGGCTGGGTAGGAGTCGAGCTGGATTTGAAGGAAGGAAATTTAAACTTTGGTTTTTTAATGCTGAAAATATCATCGCGCATTTTCTTCAGCAGTCGTCCTTTGCCAAAAGCGGGACCGTCGGATTCCTGAGCCGAGGTGTGACCAACAAAAATTGATACAGACAATGCAGTTACAAGTAGAGCTTGTTGCAATTTCATACTTCCGACTTTCTTCTTCGTGCTATTGTGCCTGAATCGGATACGACTGGAGTATTCGAACTAAACGTATCAGGCCGCACGGGTATATTCGTCGGGATGATTCCGCAAAATCAGAATTTTGAATCGCCTATGACAGGTTTCGAAAACTGAAACAACAGTTCCAACCCTGTTTATCGTTCCAAGCAGAATCGAATGTAAAGCTATGCCGGTTTTGAGGGAATCAAAACGTTCAAATGAGGCGCAACCTCAATGGAAAGTCGAGGCAAGTCTCACCGCTGGTAAATTCGTAAAACCTTGCCAAGCAGGAACTGCCCGAGGCTTTTGCCTTTCTGTGATACATACGTCATGATGCCTTTGGCAGCTTCGAGGCGGCCGTGCTAAACGTTTCCCAAGCAGGTATCTTGTTGCCACGAATAACACGAATCTTCACGAATTACGCGCGCAACATTCGTGTTAATTCGTGAGATTCGTGGCAGACGAGTTTCGCGCGCAGATGATAAATTATCTGAAGACGACTGGAATCAAAACCGGGTCTGTTACCAGCGATGAAAAGCGGGATGGTCTGGTTTGACCGAAACAAATGTACCCCGGCAGCGAGCGGTGATACTATCTGAGACACTAAGCGTCGCATCGATGACGGCTTTTCTTTTCGAAGACTCAACGACCCACGCGGTGAGAATCAACTCGATATCCGATGGAGTCGGCTTTTCAAAAGTGACCTCATACTTTGCCGTCACGCAGCAAGGAGGAACGGACAGCCCGTTTTCGTTCATTAGGTGCCAGGCTGCTGTCCAGTTCGAATGGCAGTCCAACAACGCGCCGACAATACCGCCGTTCATCATGCCCGGGAATGACTGATGATGCCAATGCGGTTGAAACCTGGCGACGACTTTGTCGCCCTCAACGAAACTTTTGATCTGCAAGCCGTCTTGATTGGCAGGACCGCAACCAAAACAAATCAAGTTGGGAGCAAATTGATCCTGAAGGCTCTTTGATGGATCCATCGTCTACCGCCAATCCCAGAGTGCAGAAATTAGGCCAACAAAACTCGTGACCTCCAACGGCCTAGCTTTTGCGAAGCACCAACACCGTTTGCCGAACGTGATGAAGCGGCAAAATCTCTTCGATCTTGAAAAATCGTCCCCAAACTTGTTGCAGGTAGTTGTTCGAATGAAACACCTGGGCTCGATACGGACCCGAATCAGAAAAACGATAGACCGTTTTAGTATCGGGCAAATCCTTTTGGAGCTTGTCGCCGAAATCAGGATCGATCTTCAGAATCGATTGGACCAACCGGTTGGAAGGATCATCAATTCGCTCTCGAATCGCCGCCCACGTGTCTTCATTGTGAACGGTCAAATAAGCGATACCGTCATCAGACAAAATGCGTCTTAACTCAGCCAGCCAGCAGGTCTCAAACGTATCGATGTGAGTGAAGACTGAAAACGCCGAAATGATATCAACCGATTTGTCAGGAATGGGAATCGCCGGGATACAGTGGTTGAAAATCGGTTTTACCGTATGAGGTAAATGTTCGTACAACCAACGAACATGTCGGCCATTGATATCGCTTCCCCAAATCTCTGGAATATCTGTCTGAGCGGCGAAGTGCCGCACGACTCGGCCTGATGCGCATCCAAAATCGAAGACTGCTTTGGGAGCAACGCCATGACGACCAGCGGCATCCATGATCTTCAAATGATCTTCAAGCCCACTGAGCCAATAGACTCCATCGTAACCGGGTGAATAACCTTCTCGGTCATCAGGGCAAGGAATCGGATAGCTATCCGCAGCAATCGCCTGTTCGATCGTGCGTTCACCCAGCAATGGCTCGATTACCGCGAGTCGATTGCGGTTCTTAAACTGGGACGGATCAAGCTGATTCGGAGGTGCCAGGTTCTCAAAGGGTGCCGTATCAAGCGTGTTCCGCGAAATGTCTTCTTCCCAGGCAACAGGACGGCTGCCTTTTAGACGTTTCGTTATCACCTGATGAAGCTCAGCTTCGGTAAGCGGTTGACCTTTTTTTGTTTTAAGCATCGAATCTGCCCGAATTTGATTTTCAAAGACGACAACCCGAAACCAACCCTGTACTGAACGCACGACATGGGATGAATAGGTTGTCCGGGAGATAATAACGAATTAGAGAATCTGGCGGCAATATCAATTTCGTTGTCGCTTGTTCATCCTATCGTGTGCCAGGCAATTTGCAAAAACAAAAAGCCCCATTTCTGAGGCTCGCTGCGGGTCAAATTCTAATCGTCGCTTGGCTATTTAGCCTGAAGGCACCGCGACGATGGCAAAGGAGTTGGCCAAAGTAACGTTGCTCTGGAGAGGCTTGTTACCACGCTCGGATTCTAAACTGCCGGTCTGGTCGATTCGAGAATCTCCCAAGTCAGAAGTGTCGACTTCTATCTCAAACGGGGAGAGCTCGCCTCGCAAAATTTTAATATTGTTTGGAGCCTTAATTCCCAATCGCACTGTATTGCCTTTAATTTTGAGAACTTCAATTTCAATTTGATTGTCAATGACGACCGTTTGATTTTGCTTGCGAGAAAGTACCAACATTTTAAACTCCTTGGTTTGTGCAGAATAGCGTCCTGCGTTTTCTTTTGACCGCCGGGCGTCCAGGTTAAGTAAACCAAACGTAGGTTTCTGGAGGCGAGTTAAGCCGTTTGTGCTTGGCTTGATCGCTTTCGTCCGTGTCTGTTCCTATATTCGCAAGCCCTTGGACACATCTGGTCATACCCAAAAACTAATTTCAAATTTTTCACTGAAGCCCTTTCTTTCTCGATAGGTTTGCCAGTTTGCATTCGTTCAGAGGCCCAAGCGACTAGGGAAATCACGGCCTGGAGTCGAGAAGCGTGGCCCAGCAGTCGCTCATCCTCACGATATCGCTAGCATTTTGTTTTAAAGTTTGACGATTGTATCGCTCATACGTGCTGACCTTGTCGGGTCGTGATAGATGTAGTGATTTTCTCGCGCCTCAGGTGAGGAACGTACCGATTCTAGGAATCGTGAGCCCGCATTGTTAAAGGGCTGTATGAACGATTCACTTTTTGCGCAATACATCTTGGAGATGATTATGCTTCGGTGCTCAATGTTGATTTTCACGATCGCAATTTGCTTTGTTTGCACTCCAGTTTTACTTGGCCAGGTTGAGGGGCGCGCTGGATTCCCATCGGAACTCACTCAAGGGACCGATGTCAGCTCAAGCCAAACCCGGCAACAGCCATGGCTTGGTGCCAACGACCAATATCACGGGGCGCTTTCTACCAAAACGAGCCAACAAGAATCGACTTTTCCGGCCAGCCAATACCGCTTGGCTTCTCATGATGATCCCTTCAATGAAGGCGATTTTTATGACAACCAATCAAGCACCAAGCAACGACTGGCCCAGATCGACCCTCGCATTCGCACCGAGATCGAAGAGCAAGTCCGACGCGACCTGGAAAAGAAGTTTACATCCCAAATTCAAACCATGGTCAAGAAACAGGTACGGACACAAGTCAGACAAGCACAACAACGATTGGAGCGAGCTGCACGAGCTGGCAATGTTCGACCAGTCTCCAGCTCGACTTATCGGTCGCCCAATCGGAACAATCAACCGCCGACGGTAACTGGTAAAGTTCTACCCTTGAACACTCCAAGGTACTCCCAAGAACAAGGCATTGAACATAGCCACTCACGATATGTTGTTTCTGACTCACGTTTCAAGTCGACTTATCGTCCGCCGCGCCAAACTGTAGCGCGAAGAAATCAATCTTCAGGCCAACCCAAGGCTCAACCGCAGCCCAGCCGCGAGTCGCTACCGGCAGAGTCGCTACCGGCACTTAGGCTCGCGTTGGAAGAAGCGCTTTCCCGGTTAGAAGAACAGCAATCATTGTCATCGAGCTCGGCAGGTTCGGCGGCACAGAGCACAGCGGCCGAAGCTTTACCAATGGAAGCTACGAGGACAGAGGTTGCTCCGGCGGAGGTTGCAATGACAGAGGTTGCTCCGATGGATTTTGAAATTGAAAACACGCAAACAGCTACTGAGGAAGTCGCAGCAAATGAAGTCGCAAACGCTAACACGACTCCAACCCAAGCAAGCACTCCTCCAGCCGTGTCTTACATGCTAAGAACGACAGTAATGGGACCCGAAGCCCTGTTGAAGGATCAATCCGACTCATTTGAAATCACCGTCTCCAATGTATCCCAACAGCCTGCGACCAACATCATCGTTCAACTAACCGTCCCCAGCGAGATCACGATTAGTCAACTTGATCGAGACGCCTACTTGGATTCGAAGCAACGCACCGTCTCATGGAAAGTCCCTAATATCAACGCGGGAGAAAAAGAGGTCATCCAATACCGTGCTGTGTCGTCTGCCGCTGGAAGGTACGACCAGGAAATCACACTGGGAATGGAAAACACGTTTCAAGGCAACACACCGTTTATAACCGTGGTTGAAGCTGGAGCACCGTCAATTCCTTTGAATGTAAACGGAACCCAGGATCCGCTCGAAGTCGCTGAACGTCTTGAACTCAACCAGTAGCTAGTACGCCGAGCAGAGTCATGACCACACTGGGCACGCTACGAACTCCTCTCATGCAACCAACCGACCACCGCCTATTCTTGTGATAAGCTAATGCGAAAACCGAAACTCAAAAAGTACCTTACGCAAATCGCTCCGGTTGTTCTTTGCGCAACCTGCTTGTTCGACGTCCCGCACCTTTGCGCTCAGACTCACTCTGAGTCGAGAGCCACAATCCAACTCAACCCCATCGTTGGTGACGTGCAGAGCGAGCGAATTTCCGGACTCTCCCGGTCGGCAGCTGACAAGCTCAATGCCAACCAAGCTGCTGCCATTGAGGCTTCTGTCGCCAAAATTCAGATCGACTCTAAACCGAAACCGGAACTGGGAATCACTTCTTTCCTCAGACCTGAAATCGAAAGCCGCATCAAAACGCCAAGCAACGGAGCAACAAGTTCTCAAGCCGGCCTCGCTTTTGAAGATAGAATCTCACTGCTGAAGCATAATAGAACCACCAATCCAACTTTTAACAGCCTGCCGGTGGAAACTACCAGCTATGCGAAGCCTGTACTAACTCAAAAAAGCATCGCACAGCCTGTCGCGATATTGCCCCAACGGCCGACTGACGCTTACCGTGCCAGATCCATGGAAGCTGGCTTTGCTCGACCCGTTGCTTATCGGACTGTTGAAACTTCTCGGCCCGTTGCAGCTTCCCGACCTGTTGACGTCTCCCGGTCGGTTGAAGCCGCAACAAACAACGGGCCACCGACCGTCGTTCTGCGCCCCTCGGCTCTGGTTGCCAACCACGAAAACGAATGTGTCTTTGAAATCAATGAAATCGAGTCATCCAACGACGTCAGCCTCAAAGTCGCGATCCCGGATTCAGTGACCATGATCGAAGTTGTTCCCAACCGAGACTCAAATGCGTTACGCAAATTTCGAATCAAGATGGATCAGGGCAACGAAGCAGAACTTTCAAGCCAACAGCCGGATTTAACGCTTCCTTTTGACAAGCCCCAACAGCCAGAACCAACCTCGACTATCGAACCGCTGCCCCCCGCGAGGCCGGTCGACGCCGATGTTGCCAAGGCTCACCAAGGTTACTTGAAGAATCCGTTCTTCGACCAAAACAGTTTTTCAAGACCTGCCCGGAAGGTTGCCAGAGATACTGCCCCAGAGAATGATCTCGAACAAGCTCCTGATGAATCAATCAGCCTTACGAAGGAAAAGGAAAAGAAACTTTTGGGAGTCCATGGCTTTTTGAAGCGAATTTCACACACATCTTCGAGCGAAGAAACAGAACAAATGGCGGTTCACGAGCTGGCCTTTGAGCCAGAGGCTCAGAAGGAAAAATCGCCCAAACACACCCACAGCTTCGCGTCTTCAACTCCAGTGATTGCAGCCCAGATCGTTGGGCCAACCGAAATCGACGTTAATCAAACAGCCGACTTCATGGTTGGGATTGTCAATCCACTCAACGCTACCAATCGTGATCTTAAAATAGAATTGGATATCCCTTTCGGATTCAAAATTGTCTTGCTGGATCAACCGGCCGACTTCAACGAAAAAACTGGCGTCCTGCACTGGAGCGTCAAAGAGATCAAGCCGGGTGGCAAAGCCCGACTACGTTACCGAGTGTTGGCGTTGCGTCCAGGAAATCAAGTGCAACGTCTGGCTGTCCGCATCAAAGACGATCTTGTTGACTCCCATGAAATCTGGACGTTGGCCAAAGTTAATCTCGACGCGGTTGCCAATGAGCTTCCCTTCGACGGTCAACCAGCGGAAGCCTCAGTTACCAATGCGATTAGTACAGACTCCAAACTGGACAAGCTTGAAGTGGGTGCCAACAAGCCAAGCATTCGTCCCGAGCCAAACGCTGGTGTTAATAAGCCA
>CAYSQZ010000079.1:9697-19045 GCA_964433035.1 uncultured Pirellulaceae bacterium
GGGTGCCAACAAGCCAAGCATTCGTCCCGAGCCAAACGCTGGTGTTAATAAGCCAGAGGTTGATGCTTATAAGCCAGAGGTTGATGCTTATAAGCCAGACGTTAACACCAACAATTCAGACGACACTTCTAACGAGTTCCCAATCAAGGAGCTACCCGCCAGTCTTAATTTTACGCAACGTCTGCCATTCGATTCCATTGGATCGTAGCGAAAAAGAACTCCTTAGTCCTTGCCTAATCCAACCGCTCGCGTACGGGCATAGTCGCCTTTGGCTCCGCGTTTTACGCATCTTCCAGGGAAAAAAACAGGCATTTCTTTGGTAACTCGACGCGTCAACGAGGAGCCTCGATGATGCCCATTGTTCCTCGCCAACGCGTCGGGTTACCATTTCCACTTGTTATTCCAAGCGTTCGAAACAATGACAGCCTCGGAACCCAAGCCGACTAAGCTGATTATCTTAGAACGACAATATCTGAACCTGAGATATCAAAACGTGTCTCAACGGCAGTCAGTCCAATCACCAAACTCGCCAAGCTTCCCGTGGATTTTCCGTTGTCTGAACTTGAAAACCAAATTGCTGGCACGATGCTGCGCCAACGTTTTCGATTTTCAAGCAAGCTGAAGCGGATTCGGGCCGACCAGAAAAAGAACATCGACGTTCAATCTCGTCTCGAAGAACTAACCAGGGGCGTGGCAGAATCTTTCGCCCTACGTGAGAGCCGACTGGCTTCGCTTCCAAAGGCTGAGGTCGATCAAGACCTGCCCATCTTCGAACGCCAAACCGAAATCATCGAAGCGATCCAGCAACATCAGGTCACCGTCATCAGCGGTGAAACGGGAAGCGGTAAATCGACGCAGCTTCCGTTGATGGCGCTTAACGCCGGCTTTGGAGTCAGCGGTTTGATCGGCCACACGCAGCCCCGGCGAATCGCAGCTCGAGGCGTTGCCGCCCGCATCGCCAGCCAAATTGGTTCGCCGGCCGGCACCGACGTTGGCTTTAAAATTCGATTTGATGACAAGACCAGCTCAAAGACTTACATCAAATTGATGACCGATGGAATCTTGCTCGCCGAGACTCAATCGGATCGGTTTCTTGAGCAATACGACTTGATCATTGTCGATGAAGCCCACGAACGATCACTGAACATTGATTTCCTGCTGGGCTATCTCAAACGAATCCTCACCAAGCGCAAAGATTTAAAATTGATCATCACCTCGGCGACGATCGATACCGAGCGATTCGCAGAGCACTTTACCTTCTCTTCCGATTCGCCGGTCCCAATCATCAATGTCGAAGGCCGGACCTATCCCGTTGAAATTCGCTATCAGCCGCCAGAAGAAACTGCCGATGGCAAGCCCCAAGAGCTTGAACAACACATTGTTTCCTGTTGCCGGGAACTGACTAGTGTTGATGACGGTGACATGCTGATCTTTCTTCCGACTGAGCGCGACATTCGCAATGTTAGTAAAAAGCTGCGGGCAACCAAACTGCCCGGCAGGCAAACAGAAGTCCTACCGCTTTACGCCCGACTCTCGACCGACCAGCAGAATCTAATTTTTAATCCCGGCAAGTCCCGTCGAATCGTATTGGCCACCAACGTGGCCGAGTCATCAATCACCGTCCCGCGCATCCGCTCGGTCATTGATACTGGAACGGCCCGGATCAGCCACTACTCACCGCGCAGCAAGGTCCAACGACTTCCAATTCAAGCGGTCTCGCAAGCCTCTGCCGACCAGCGAGCCGGACGTTGCGGCCGCATCGGCCCTGGGATTTGCATCCGCCTGTATTCACAGGAAGACTACGAGTCACGCCCCGATTTTACCGTCCCGGAGATTCGCCGAACCAATCTGGCCTCGGTTATTCTTCAGACACTGTCGTTGAAACTTGGCAAGATCGACGAATTCCCATTCCTCGATCCGCCACGACCTGAATCAATTCGGGACGGGTTCAAAACGTTGTTTGAGCTTGGTGCGATTGACAATCATCGGCGATTGACGGCGATGGGCCGGAAATTGGGGCGGCTTCCGGTCGACCCCAGAATCGCCAGAATGATTTTTGCGGCTGACGACGAAAACTGCTTATCCGAAATTCTGATTATCGCTGCAGGGCTGGAGATTCAGGATCCGCGAGTGCGACCGGCCGAACGCAAAGGAGCCGCTGACGCAGCGCATGAAAAGTTCGCCAATGAACAATCGGACTTCCTCTCGTTGCTTAATATCTGGGACTTCTTTCACCAACTCAAAGAGGACCTTTCGCGCAGCAAACTGAAACTCGCCTGTCAACAAAACTTTCTTTCCTACTCACTAATGTATCAGTGGCAGGAGACTCACCGACAACTGCGGCGAATGGTCCACGCGCAGAAACTGGTCACACGATCTCGAAAAGACGACTACGACGCAATCCATCGAAGTCTGCTTGCCGGATTGCTCTCCGGAGTGGGCTTGCGCGGCGAGCGGCACGAGTACACCGGAGTCGGCAATCTGAAATTTCACCTTTGGCCCGGATCTGGAATTTTTGAATCCAAGCCCAAGTGGATCATCGCCGGCGAGGTTGTTGAGACTTCTCGGCGCTACGCTCGAACGGTTGGGAAAATTTCACCCGAGTGGATTGAAAAACTGGCCGCGCATCTGGTCAAGCGTCGTTATACCGATCCACATTGGAGTAAGAAGCGTCAAACAACGATGGCTTCGGAACACGTTTCTCTGTTTGGGTTGCCCATCGTTTCGGGACGGCATATCGGTTACGGAAAAATTGATCCTGAGATTTCTCGAGACCTGTTTATCGAACGCGGTCTTTGTGGAGACGAGTTCGAGGGCAATCAGGATTTCTACCTACACAATCAGTGGTTGATTGAAGAGGTAAAATCAGAAGCCGCCAAAACCAGAGCCCGTGAGCTGATCATCGAGACTCAAAAGCTGGTAGATTTTTATCAGGACCGAATCCCAAACGATGTTGTCGACGGACCAAGCTTGAAGAAAGCCATCATTGCCGACGGCGATCTTGAACAGCAGTTAAAAATGACGCGGGCTGATTTGTTGCCTGCCGCGGAGCTTGAAGACTTAAAGCAACAATTTCCTGACGAGGTTCAAGTCGGATCGATGAAGATTCCGATCGAGTACCGTTTTGAGCCCGGAGCGACTGATGACGGGGCCACGGTTCGAGTTCCCATCGAGGGTCTTGGGCAACTCGATGATGCCCAAACCGGCTGGCTGATTCCGGGGTTGTTGCACACTCGAGTCGTGGCGTTGATTCGCAGCCTGCCCAAGCAGATTCGCAGGAATCTTGTCCCCGCTCCTGACACAGCAGACGAAGTTATCAAGAACCTTGAGTTTGGCAGAGGCATCTTCATCGAAGCCGTCGCTCAGGAGCTGACGCGGATCGGTGGTTTGCCGATTGACTCCAGTTCATTCAAAACCGAGAAGCTCGACAAACATCTCCAAGTCAATCTGCAAGTCGTCGACAATCAGGGCGAGATCGTCGCGCAAGGCCGCTCGATTTCCGAGATTCGCGGTCAACTTGGAGCCGAGCACACCACCAGCATCGTTGAGGTCGATGATGCAACTTGGAATCAGGACGGACTGCGGTCCTGGGATTGGGGAGAGTTGCCTCGCGAGATCATGATCCAGCGTGGCGGAACTCAGCTGGCTGCTTTTCCTGCGATCGTTGATCAGGAAGACTCGGTAGGACTTCGCTTAACCGATTCTGCAAATGCCAGCGACGCCACAACGAGGCAGGGGCTGGTTCGGCTTTTCCAGATCACGAATCGAAAGTCGCTGCGTTCGCAAGTCAACTGGTTGCCTGATCTCGACCGTCACGCCGTCGCCTTGTCTCGCCTGATTCCTTCGGCTGAACTGAAGAAACAGTTGAGCGATTTGATAACACGAATTGCGTTCGTTGACCGTAAAAAGATTCCGCGCACGGAAGCTGATTTTCAATCGCTGCAGAAGAATGCCGTCGAACAGATCAGTATCGCAACTCAAGAAGTTGCCAAGTGGCTTCCCAAATTTTCGACTGCCGTTCATGAAGCTTATTTGCAGATCGAAGGGGTGCCGCAGAAGTTCGGGTCAGCCAAAGGCGACATCCGAGCTCAGATTTCAGGATTGAAAACCGAAGGCTTCATGGCCAAAACGCCTTGGATGTGGCTCCAACAATATCCACGGTTCTTCCAGGCGATTGGTTATCGAATCGAAAAGCTCAGCTCAACGCCTGTCGAAAAGGACCGGGCGATGACGGACAGCTTGAACGGCTACTGGGAGAAGTACTCTGAACTAAAAGAGTTTCAGTTGGCTCAAGCAATTGTTGATCCAGAATTGGAAACGTTCCGCTGGATGATCGAGGAGCTGAGAGTTTCGCTGTTCGCGCAGAAACTGGGCACGAGCGTTACCGTTTCCGATCGTCGGATGGAAAAACAATGGAGCAAAGTTAGACGAGTTTAGATGGAATGCGGTACTTTTCCACCAAACTCATATCATTGGTCGTGTAACCCGACGCTCGGTTGAGCTGCTCACTCTACAAAATAAAGTGTCTGCAATGGAAACCCGACGCGTAAGCGAGGTAGCGAAACTGGTCGTTTCCTCGCTGACGCTTCGGGTTCCCAATAGTGATGCAACTCCAAGAAACTGAACGACTGGTTTCAGCCTAAAGCACAACGACAAGCTACTCGTGAGCGGCGAGGCGCTCACATTGAACGGATAACCGATGCTCGGTTGAGCTGATTACTCTACAAACTAAAGTGTCTGCAATGGAAACCCGACGCGTAAGCGAGGTAGCGAAACAGATCGTTTCCTCGCTGACGCTTCGGGTTTCCAATTGTGGTGCAACTCCAAGAAGCGGAGCGATCGGTTTCAGCCTAAAGCACAACGATAAGCTACTCGTGAGCGGCATTGAGAACAAAAATACCAACGTAAACAAAAAAAGACCCGCACGATCATCGGCGGGTCTTGATAAAAATTCGTTCAAATTGTCGCGATCAACAATCGCCAACCGCTAATAAACCTCTTCGGCGATCCCGGAAGAATCGATCCGCCAAGGCAACCAGACCACACCGAAGTCTTCGACTGAGATATCGCTTTTGCGAGGCGTAACTTTGAGATCGGTGAACTCCAGGTTATCAACTGACAGCTTGTCCTCAAGTTCATCGACGGCTTCGTTGAACTCAGCTTCCAAATCCTCGTACTCCTGCTGCAGTTCTTCGAGGTTATCTTTGGCTCGACCGATGTCGTCCTTATCTTTGGCAGAACGACCGAACGATCGCACCGTGGTACCGGCACTTCTGGTGGAACGGCGACCAAGCAACGCCCCCAACAACGTCGAACCAGCCGAAACATACGACGACATGCGATTCTGTCGGTACTGGGCTTCTTCGACTTCGACCTTGTCTTCGGCTTTTCGAATCTTGGTCCTGAACGCCTGAAACTTCTTCCCATACTTCTTGCGAAGCTTCTCAGTATCGTCGTCTCGTTTTTCCGAAACCTCCTGTTCCAAACGGACTTTGAAATCACCCAACGTCTCGCCAGGTTGCGAGTACAACTTGAGCTCTTCGCACTTCCAAATTTCCATACTTTGACCACGGTAAAGAAACTCTTTAAGCTCTTTTTTCCAAGTCGTAAAGTTCTTGGATTTTTGCATGTCGCCGGGAAGCTTGGCAAATTCGGCACCCTCGAACGGCCGCCTACTCAAATCAAGTTCGCGATCCAGAGCTGGCAACTCGTCCCAAATCTCATCAGGCATTTCTCCGCCTTTGATCGACGACAGAAATGTCATCTCCTCCCAAATGTCAATCTTATAAGTCGATTTTACAAAGTGAAGCCGACCGCGGCCCAGCAGGGCAGGGCGGTACACCAAACGTTCGTCGGCACCGATCCGATCATTGGGCTCAACAAAATACTGCTCGACCGAGTCAGGCACCAATTGCTGCTGATCAACCGCAGGTTCCAACTCTTTGGCCGCAGCACCTTCGAGTTTGGCAGGCTTGGACGCCGCTTGAACCGCTGCGACTTGCTCTGCGTCATAGTTGGGGTCCTGATCAACCAGATCCTGAATCTGATCACGGGTCAGCGGACCACGCAGGTACGACATCGCCCACCGCGTTTCAAACACAACCGGCTGATCATCGTGAACGTTGTTCATCAAAAAGACCCGACTACCAAGGCCAGCCAGAATCTCTTCCATCTCGCCCCGGTCGAACGAAGCACCGGCCTGGGTGGAAGCTCCCTCGAGTCCTTCAAGAACTCTCGCTTTGTCCCGTTCGGTTTGCAGCCGACCAAGGAACCAGGTCCCCGCGTTGGACAGACCTTTATAATCAAGATCGACCGGATTTTGCGTGGCCAGAACAACGCCTAAACCAAACGCACGGGCTTGCTTGAGCAACGTCAGCATCGGCTGCTTCGACGGAGGATTTTTTGTCGGCGGAAAGTACCCGAAGACTTCGTCCATATAAAGCAACGCACGCAGCGAAGACGTACCGGCTTGTGATCGCATCCACGAAAGCATCTCATTGAGCAGGATCGTGACAAAGAACATTCGCTCCTGATCGGTCAGATGTGAAATCGAAACGATCGAAATGCAAGGCTTGCCCTCATCGGTGTGCAACATCTTTTTAATGTCCAGCGGTTCACCTTCCAACCAACTGGCGAACGAAGGCGACGCCAACAGATTGTTCATCGTCATCGCCAACTTTTGACGGTCTTTCTTGGAGAAGAAATCTTCGAGCTCCATGATCCCAACGCGTTCAAACGGTGGGTTCTGAATCTGCCCGATCAGCTTTCCCAGATCAAGATCTTTTCCATCCCGCCAGGAATGTTCAAGAATCTTGGAGATCAAAATGTGTTCCTGCGAATTGATTGGATCGGCATCAATACTCAACAGCGCCAACAGGCCTGATGTCGCCGCACCAATTTGATCATGAAACGAATCGGAATCGTGGATAACTTCTTTGGGTGGAGCAGAAAATGATTTCAAAATGGTCAGCGGGCGTCCGGTATTGCTACCGGGCGTGTAAATCCGCATGTCGACGGTATCACGCAGTTCGCGAATTCGCTCACCAGTTTGCCCCCAATCGGCCAAGCCGGCTTTCCACTTGTCGGCTTCGGAGGTCGCAAACTCTTCAGGCGAAACTCCCTTGCGAGACGCTTGGCCCTCATCAACCCAAGGGCGAAAATCTTCAGGTGAGAGATTGGGAAAGGTTAACAACAGGTTAGCGATATCGCCTTTGGGGTCGATGATGATCGCAGGAATTCGGTCCATCGCGGCTTCTTCAAGCAAGCCGACGCACAAACCGGTTTTTCCACTACCGGTCATTCCTACCACAACGGCGTGGGTACAAAGGTCCCGTGAATCATAAAGCAGCAAATCTTCGGTGCGCTCCCGCTGGGAGATATCGTATTCCTTACCAAGATAAAACTGGCCGAGTTTTTCGTAGGCTTGACGTTCCATGGAGGTGGTTTCCGTAATTTCTCAGGTTGAAAAAATTCGTATTTCAAATTTTGGTCGACAGGGGTTCCTTCCCCGCGCCGCACCTAAGTATCGCAATGCCAAGTCAAATTTCCAACCCGTGTTAAGACGCGGGCCTAGATTGTAAGCTTGGAATATGAAAACCCTATTTAAAAACGCTACCGTCGTACTGCCCACTGGTGCAGTCGAAACTTCGGTTCTGACCGACTCAGCAACGATTGTCGACATCGATGTTGCCATCACAACCAAGGCCGACCAAGTCATCGACGCGACCGGCAAACATTTGCTGCCCGGGGTGATCGACGATCAAGTACACTTTCGCGAACCGGGATTGACGCACAAAGAAGACCTTGCCCACGCCTCGCGGGCTTGTGCCAAAGGAGGCGTGACCAGCTTTCTGGAAATGCCCAATACCATCCCCAACACCATCACTCAGTCGATCCTCGAAGACAAACTGGCGATCGCAAGTAAGTCGAGTCTGGTCAACTACGGATTTTACATCGGCGCAACGACTGAAAACGTAGACCAACTCAAGCACGCCACACGCACGCCGGGGATCAAGATCTTTATCGGTTCGAGCACCGGCAACTTGCTGGTTGATGAGCAGGCAGCGTTGGAGAAGATTTTCGCCGAAACAACACTGACGATTTGTGCCCACTGCGAAGACGAAACGACCGTCCGGGCCAACATGGCCAAATATGCTGACTCCACCGACGTGGCTTCGCACTCGCTGGTTCGAGACCATGAAGCCGCCATGATCGCAACCAAGCGAGCAATCGATCTGGCTGAGCGGCACAATCACCGGTTTCATGTGCTACACGTCTCCACGGCTGAAGAAGCGGCGCTGTTAGCGACAGCCAGCGACTTGATCACCTCTGAAGTCTGCCCACACCATCTATTTTTTAACGTCGACGACTATCAACGGCTTGGCTCGCTGGTAAAAATGAATCCGTCAATCAAAAACAAATCCGACAACCAAGCCCTCTGGCAAGCGCTACTCGATGGTGCCATTGATATCGTCGCAACCGATCACGCGCCCCACACGATGGAGGAGAAGCAACAGGCTTATCCGGCTTGTCCTTCCGGCCTTCCGGCAGTTGAGAACTCGTTGGCGTTGATGCTCAATCAAGTCGCTCAGGGGAAATGCACAATTGAACAAGTCGTCAACTGGATGTGCGACGGCCCGGCGAAGATCTGGAACATTCAAAACAAGGGCCGTATCGAAGTCGGATATGATGCCGACCTGACGCTGGTGGATCTGAATTTATCGCAAACGGTGCTCAACGAAGACCAACAAACCAAATGCGGTTGGACTCCATGGCACGGTGAAACGCTTGCGGGCTGGCCAGTAGGGACCTGGGTGATGGGCCAACAAGTGTTCTCGCTTGAAAACGGAAAACCAAAATTTGATCAGGAATCGCGCGGACGTGAGATTCTTTACCGATAGCATTTGACATATTCTCATTTACTCCGTTGCTTGACGGTTCCCATTTGACGGTTCTTAGCGCTTAGCCCATGATTAGAGCCTTTCACCCTCTTCTTTTAAGCGAGTTCCGCCTGCATCTATCGCAGCCAGCTTGCAAACATACTATTTCAGCTATTCGAGTCGACTAAAAACATGACCACTGATACTCAGCCCCAAATCAATTGCAACGGCCGTACGGCCGACTTGATCACTAAAACTCCGCTTCTCCATGAAGGTGACATTGAAACCAAGCGTCAAGAGATACTCGACTATTTTCATAACTCGTTCACGCTCTACGAAAGCATCTTTGACTGTCTGGCAAGCGACGAGGCGTTTTACACCAAAGCCAATTCGCTGCGGCATCCGCTAATTTTCTACTACGGCCACACCTCCGTTTTCTTCATCAACAAGATGAACGTTGCCAATCTGA
>CAYSQZ010000080.1:0-18773 GCA_964433035.1 uncultured Pirellulaceae bacterium
TCCTGAGCTTCTGCCTCGGCTTTAGCGTCTGCTTCCGCCTTGGCTTCTGCTTCCGTTTTGGCCTCCGCTTCTGCTTTAGCCTTGGCTTCTGCTTCCGCTTTGGCCTCCGCTTCTGCTTTAGCCTTTGCCTCTGCTTCCGCCTTGGCTTTAGCTTCCGCCTTGGCTTTAGCTTCCTTGGCTTTCTCAAGCGCCTCAGCATCTTCGGCTTCGTGATCGACGCCTACCAGTTCGACCTCTTCACCCATCTCGGCCATTAGTGTCTCGATGGCTTTGTCTAGCGACTCACCTCGCTTATTCGTATATCGAATCACGCCATCTTTATCGATCAAGAAAGTCGAAGGCCATCCAGAGATCTGCCATTTTTTCGAGATTGGCCCTCGTGTTCCTTCTGGACCATTCCAGAAACTCCGCCAAGTGATACTCTTTTTCACAGAAACCGTTCGAAGTTTCTCAAGGTCTTTGTCGCTGTTGACGCCAATGATTACGAATGGTTTGTCAGCCAATTTTCGTACGAGCGACCGCTCGTGTGGGTACATAGCCCGGCAAGGAGGTCACCAGTCTCCCCAGAAATCAAGGAACACGACTTTGCCACGGTAGTCGCTAAGTTTAAATTCGACCCCATCAACATCAGTCCCAACGATGTCGGGAGCAACTTTGCCTACTGACAGGTTTTTTACCACGAACAGCTTGCTTTTGACTGTTTTTAACAATGCTTCTGTATCACTGACGTAATCCGATAACGTCGTTTCGATCATTTCCAATTCGTTTGGCTCGGGAGTTTTATCGAGATAGGCCAGCATTTCAGCGTCGAGTGAGCTGCGAGTTTCTTCGTCGGCTCCAACGAAAATCGAGCGATAGGAGTCACGCTTATCAATTACATTTTTTAGTGCGATCGCTGCCTTACTTTTGACTGATCCGTCGGTAGATTGACGACAGATTTCTTTCAGCCAATGCTCGGCGGCTTCATCTGGAGTACGACCTGACGAAAACTTGTTAATGATTTTGGTAAGCCTGTCACTTTGAGGATGCTGCTCACTGATTTTTGAAAGCGCCGCACTTTTTGTCGCGCCGGTGGTAAACGAAGCAACCTCGTACAGAGAGTCGAAAGATTTCTTGGAGCCAACGTCTTGGTCCGCGTTGTCGATGACTATTTGAGCAACCTGTTCTTTAGCAGGATGATCGCCGCGTAACTTTAGCACGATAGGAACGACTTTCTTTGCTACTTCGGATTCAAGATTAGGATCGTTGACCACGACGTCCGCCAGTATTTGGGAGGCTTTGAGTTTCGTTTCGTCGTCACCAAGTTGGGAGATCGAAATCATCGGGCTCAGGCGTTCCCACTGGTCGGTTCCAGTATCCGCTTGAGCGGCTTCGAACATGCGTCTGGAGGCGGCTTTTTTCGTTTCGCCTGTTCCAAATCTCATCGCATTGGCAAGCGATGTTGAAACTGCAGGCGTATCGGGGAACTTATCCGCCAACGCAAGATACTTCTTGGCGAATTCTTCTCCAGGCCTGTTTTGGATCATCTCCATTTGAGCTTCTCTGGTCTTGGCTCTTCGCACATTCGTTTGCCAAGTCCGAAACTCTTTTTTGTACTGGTCTTCGATATCGTCAAACTCGGTTTGCGCTGCTTCAACACGTTCGGCAAGCGCCGCGGCGGCGGCGATGGCTTCGGGGCTGGGTTCAGCACTGGCAGTCTCGGAGCTGGATTCGGAGTCTGCCCCAACTTCGGTCTTGGCAACCGGGGTCTTTGCAGTTGCGGTTTCTGCTGCCTTGGAGTCACTGGTTGGTTGGGCATCTGAAGTGGCGGTCGTTTTGGCGGCGCCGCTTTCTTCAGATTCGACCAATTCCGCGACGGGCGTTTTGGAGCAGGCGGTAAATGACAACACACTTAGTAACAGGATAAGTCTAAGTTTCATGGGATACTCTAAAACGCAGGGATGGTTTGGTTAAGCCTCAAACGGCCCGAGAAATCAAGAATCTACACCTCTCGAATATATCCTATGTGGACCCGATTTGTAGTTCGGTTCTGAAGAAAATCCGGTGAGAAAGCAATTTTGCCTCTATCGCTGCAAGGGTGCTGGCTCATGTTTTTGACGCTTTGTTGTAAGATCCTCTAAGCGAGGAGGTTGAAAGCGCATGTTTTGAAGCGGGTCGCTCACGGATCGTCCTTCGCTGCCAGATTCGGCTGGATGCTGGGGAATAATTGGGGTCCGGAAGAAATTGCTTTGGGGTTCAGAGGGCGATTCCTTCAGTTCGTCGATCTCAGAGGGCTCGTCAAAGAAATGCGATTCTGGAATTACACCGTCGATTTGAGCTTCCGTCTCGCCAAACGGATCGAGAGTTCTGGGATCAACTGGTTCTCGAAACGAGTCGCTGTCGACAGATTTTTGTTCGCCGAAGTCGTAACCTTTAATTTCTATTGTGGTGTCGGCTTCCGTCTCTAAGTCGGGCTGCTCAGTTGGTTGCTCGATCGGTTGAGGAAGTTCTTCGGACAGTTCTTCAGGAAGCTCCTCAATTACGGGAGTGTCCAGATCGATGACGCTTTGAGTTGAATCATTCTGGTCAGTGTTGGGCCGCTGGAATGTTGGGGACTCGCTTGATTCGTTGCCTGAATCAGAAGAGTCAGGCTCATCCAGCGAGAACGTCTCTTCGTTTCTTAGATTCCCGTCACTATGCCAAGCTCGCCAAGCTCCAACGGGCTGGTCGTCCTGATAGCTTCCTTCAGTTTTCTTAATGCCGTTTTTGTGCCACCACGTCCATTTACGATCTTTTTTTCCATCGGTGTAAGTGCCTTGAATATGTTTGTTCCCGTTGGCGTGCCACCAAATGAAACGACCGACTGCTTTGCCTTCCTTGAACTGACCTTGATGTTTTAATTGCCCGTTTTCATACCACTGAGCCGTGCCGCCGTTCTTGACCTTGCTGCCACGAGTGAGATATGCGGTTGGTTGGGCATCCCACCAGTTGTCCTCGCCTTCTGGCTCAAGTTTCGAATCGAGAAAAAACTCTTCCTGCTTCGGCATTTTCGGGCGATAGAAGGTCACGTTGCGAACGATGCGCCGCCCCATCACGTATTCCTCACGCCGCGTTGGTTTCTCGGCGTCATCCCAGCCAAGAATCATTCCGTCCAACAGTCCGTCTTTGAATGTCGCTTCGCGCATTTTGGCGCGGTTGGGATACCACCAGGTCGCAGTCCCATTGCGAACTCCCTTGACGTAAGTGATCTCAAAGATCTTGCTTCGGAAGCGATCGTATATCGTCCATATTCCATCGAGCTTGCCGTCTTTGAAATTGGCGACCGAGAGGTACGGTCCTTGAAACAGATTGAACGGTTTAGTTGCGAACAAGCCACCTTCAGTCTGGGCGTGTTGCCTGCGCCATTGCCCTTGCATGATCCCGCGTTTAAAGACACCCGCAGCGACGCTTTTTCCCTTGATGTCAAACGCTTCCCAAGGGCCATGGTTGCTGAAGTTTCCGTTTTCGTCCTGGGCAACGCTGCGTACGATTCGTTTGTTGCCGTTGGGGAATCGTTGTGTAATTCTCTCGGTCTCTCCGTCATCGTCTGAGCGTACCTCATCGATCGCTGGAGGTAATTGTTCCATCGAATCTTCGGCATTGTCGTCCCAGCTGTTACTCAAGCTGCTTTCCACAGCTGTTTCGAAGTCCCATGAATTACTTTCTTGAGTTTCCAATGACTGGTCGGAGCGAGAACTGCGTGGTGTAAAGCCATTGAAGTCTGGATCTTCGGGCGGACCAATATCGGAACGAATGTCGTTTTGGGCCCACGGCGTAATCTGATTGCCAAGTTGGGCGCCGGGAAGCTGGCTGGTTGAACGAAGTGAATTTTGGTCTGACAGTTCCAGAAATTCTCCGGCAGAGGTTTCAGGAAATTGATACTCTGGAAATTCGGAGTTGCTGACAACTGGTGGCTGGCCCTCTTGCACCAAAGTCCGCAGAGTTGTTCGCGGTCGGGTTGGGGCGCTGATTAACTTGCCGCTGACTGAGCGCAGCGCCGGAATATCGGGCATGCGAAACTGAGATGGAATCTGGGCAGTAGCGATTGCCGGGCAGTTGAGCGCAATGATCAAACAGGTGAAAAGCAAACTCCGCGTGGCCACCGAGCTGTCAAATTTGCGCGCTTGAGCCATGTGGCTCAATTTACAAATTTTGGGATAGTCGCGCAAAATTCCTGGCCCTTTGGCTAGCCAACATCATTGTCTCCAAGCCCCGGCGAAACCAGTTTCGGTGACATCGTTTTTTGTGACTTCGGTTTGTAGGTATCAAAAGGATTTATCGACCAATCCAAGGCTCAAACTGATTGCATGGCTTGCTGCCTTTATCGCTGTCTTAACCTGTTTGATTGGAAGAAGGTAAAGTCAAACTGTTCGGGCTATCCGGGATTTGCGGCGAAGAAGAAAGTCGCAGCCTCGAAGCGAAACTAGAAGTTTCATTCTACGGTAACCCGACGTGTGAGCGAGGGATCGGTCCCTCACTGACGTTTCGGGTTACCATGAGCACGGTAACAGGATCGGTCCCTCACTGACGTTTCGGGTTACCATGAGCACGGTAACAGGATCGGTCCCTCACTGACGTTTCAGGTTGCCATCAGCACGGTAACAACTTGCGGATGTTTAAACCGCCGTTTCAGTTTCTAAAGGGCGGTAGCTTGCAACCAGCGTTTCCAAGGCAGCTTGGCCAGTGACAAATTTATTTCCCCCGACACCGTAAACCGCTACGACTTCGAAGAACTTACCTTCGACGGCATAGTCAAGAATGTCTTCGGCGGAAAGGCAAACGCGGCCCGTCCGCTTCTTCAGTTCGAACTCCATTTCCCCGATGCCGTGATAGGCGCGATAAATGACCTCGGTACAAACCAGCTTGTCGGAGCGTCTGAAATCGAACTCGAAGTCATAGCATTTTCCCTGATGGGTCATTGCTCGAGTTATGGCTTCGATGATCTGTTGAGTCTCAAGCTGAGGTCGGACTACGACACAGTTATCCACCGCTAGAGTGTCATCAAGCGGTCGAAACAGGACCCCGTCTTTTCTGGCTTCCAGGACGCAGTTTTGAGCAGTGCATTTGTTTTGCCAAGTCTCGCCGCTGGGATCGATCGCTTGACGCTGCTCCTGAGTACCAACATAAAGCGCGCCATGGGGCCAGAATCCTGGGAGGAAAAGATTAGAAGCCGCATCGTCGTGACGCGTGATGATGACGTCGCCCGGTTTGAGCAGTTTGGCAATCTTTCGTTGTACTTCCGGGGTAACTCGTTTGCGTTTCCACTTCATTCTCAATTCGGCAATCAGGCTGCCGGACATTTTAAACAGGCCAAACGTGACATTTTTAAAGCCGGAGTGGTGTCTTCGTATGAACGAGTGAAGCCGATACTTCAAACGTTTTTTGACCATGGTTCTTTTCGAGCCATTTAGAAAATCGTCTTTTTGTCGGAGAATTTCCAGAACGGGCTTGAGGACCGGGTCGGATTGGAGCTGTTGCAATTGGGCTTGGTTGTCTTGGTAGTAGCGTATTGCGTCTTTGAAAATCAAATTGTTCCTGACAGAGGTCAGCGACTTGTAAACTTTGGTGAATTGCTTTCTCGGAATTCCATAGCGAGGTTCGGCTTCGTCCAATTTGCGCCAAACGATTTTTTGTTTTCGAAACCGATCAATAAGATACTGGCCTGAACGAATCAACAAAACCGAGGTGCAAAATGAAACGAGAAAGATTTCGGGGTGGCGCGGTTGAGGCCGTTTAAGCTCCGTGAGCACGTGTGGGCGAAGGTCGTCAAGAATCGAATTGAGGGCCGCGCGGGTGGTAAGGTAGCGCGAGAACAATTCGCGGACTTGCTCGTCTTCATCGGGCAAAAAGTAACCGCGCTCAACGGCTGGTTTGTTTTGCTCGATCACCGCTTCAATTTCATCTGCAGTCACCAACCTGGGCGCGATGGTCGTCAAAGCTCGGGCGGATCCCTCGATCAATTTTCGATGCTGATCGAGCTCAGTTTCAAGTTTTTGCGAAAGTGTCATGGCTTTGGTGTTGGAAGAAAACACGACTTGCGATCTGGAAACGGCGGTGCCTATTATTGATGGTCTGGCGATCGGCAAATTGAATAGCAAATTTTTAACGGCCTCTAAGTACCTCGGCAAACTGGCTAGAGATGGCCTGTTGCCGCATTAGATTGTCAGAAATGCCTGAGATTGTTGGCTTGATGTAGTGTATAAGTCAACTTTTTGCCTTGTTAGTTTAAGACTTTGTGAAACAATCGATTCAGGGATTCCCCAGAGGCGGTTTTACTTTCTAACGTATTCAGATTCGACATGGCGTTCTTTAGTCCTGAAAAACTTAAACGAAAAAAAATCGAGGTCGACAATTCTGCGATCAATTCGTTAAGTCCCGAGGTACAGAAACGTCTTGAGCGTATTGAAGTCAACTATCAGCAGTTGGATCAAATTCTGGCCGAGCTTGAGCTAAAGATGGCCAGTGACGAACGGCTTCAAGCGATTGATCAGTCCAATGCTGAAGATTTTGAAGCGACGTTTGGTGTGAAGAGAAAGCGTAAGTGGCGAACTCCCAAACCAAAATCCAAACGACGAAAATCCAAAAAAGCGTCAGCCAGTCTTAAGGCTAACGTTTCATCAGTCGATCCTAAAAAGCCTCGTTAGAAAATTATCCAGACAACATGTTTGGAGACATTCGCTTTTTATCCGCAGAAATCTCAATCAGCTGACCTTATCATGAAGAAACACGATTGGCGCGAGAAAACTGAAGAAGGAGAGACGCGTCTGGTTTCTGCTACACGACACGCGGGTAAATGGACCCTTCGTTCGCGACTGAAGTCTGAACCGGAATGGACGAACTTTCCAACGATTGAGCTTGAAGATTTGGAAACGCTTCACGACATCATCTCGAGGAAGTATCAACGCAACCGCGTTCCTCATTCCCAGATCAAAGAAATTGAAGATCTGATCGCTGCTGCAGAACTTCGTGGGTAGTTGATCGTTGTTGCCTTATCGTTGTTGCCTTATCGTTGTTGCCTTATCGGAGAGGCTGTGGTTTTTGGTAACCCGACGCGAAGGAGGTAGGTCAGGCTGTGCCTGACGAGCCTCGGCTAAATTCGCGTTCAGCGAGGAATAATGTGGTCTATCGAGGTTCCTCCCTGACGCTTCGGGTTACCATTTGCACTTATTGTTTCAGGCGTTTGGGAAAACCACAGCCTCGGAGCCAAAGGCGGCTAACTAAATGCCTTCGAGACGATTGAGCAAGGCTTCGACTTGACGTTGCTTTGCCTGAGAAGCCGCGACGATAAAACACTGACAGCTCGAATCGTAAACATACTTTTCATTACGAAGCTCAAACCCAAGCGTTGCGTGGAACGCTTCTTTGAGTTGAGCTTCATCAAATTTGCCGGCCAGCAACTTTGCAACCGGATAAACTTCGATATCACGAGTGATCGCTGCCCGCTCGACCGTCGTTAACATTAAAGTGCTGGCGTCGATCACGACCACCGAAAGATTCATCGATTGGGCCAGCTGTCTAACGACCTCTCCGGCGGTAGGTTCGTCGATGTTTCCCGGTATCAACGTCTGGGGATTCCAGCCTTGTTTGGCAAGGTTTTCCCAATCGGCGACCACGGTAACATTGGACTTGGAATGGAGCTTAGTCAAAAACAATCCGATCGGCGTTCGAATGGTATGTTCGGTTTCGATTGCGGCTTCAAGCTTGGAAGCGATCGCTGCGGATCGAGTCAACGTCTGATCGATTGCGGCTGGGTCGGTCGGGGCGGAGATCAATACGTTAGCGGCCATCAATTTTGAAATCAGTCGTTTAATTTGGGTGTGTACTTCGGCTGGACACTGGGCCACGATATCTTCGCCTTGCAATTCGATTTCGGCTGGGTCTTGTGCCCTGCCCCAAATCTCTGGATCAATTAGACCCTGGATGTGAGCCAGGAAGCTTTTTCTGGCTTGTTCGTCCAAGCCAGAAAACTGAGCCGTCGAATGTGATGCTTTCTTAAAGTCCTGTGAGTTTGTAACCGTAAACTGCAGGCCGACTGAATCCGTTTTTTTTGTGATTCCCAGAGGGGCAAGTAACTGGTCCATCGCGGTGTTAAGATCCGCGTCTTTGATCGTAGCAGAGATTTGTTGATTGATTTCTTTTCCGGCAGCTTCAAGCGATCGGGCATCGATCGTAATGGGAACGCCCGAAAGCGAGCTCAGTTCACGGACAACAACCGGCAGTGGCGTTTGATCAAAAAGCAGTCCGCCTACGTTGAGATTTAGTCGTTCTGAATTTGATTTTGCTGGATCGGGTTTTTCGATAACATATTTCGGGATGCCAGCCAGCGACGTTCCCGATGCCTTTACGGTTGCATCGCTAAGCTCGTTCAACGAAGCCCCCGATTGTTCCAGCAGTCCGGCCAGGTCCCCCATTTGTTTTTCGATCTTGTTGACCATGCCAACTCCCGTTTGCGTTGACTCCGACTTGGGGGTGGTCGCGGTTGCGCTCAGTGTTGCTGTTTCACTGTTTCGAAACGGCGATAGCGGCAAAAGGGATTCTGGATTGGAGTCTTGAGTCTCAGGTTGAGCTGTCTCCTGTTTTGCCAGTGGACCTACAGAATGATCGTTTGGAAGTGGCGGAGGCGGCAAAGCTGTAGGCGAATCAGTTGCCGAAGCGTCAGGATCAGGATCAGGATCGGCGGTTGGGGGATCAGAAGACCGATTGGAATCGGAATCCGTTATGGCGGCTTGCGTTTCTGGTTCCTTTGAATTTGATTCGGTGACAGTTCCCGATTCAACTGTTTCGCTAGTGACGGGATCGGAATCGTTGGGCTGGACGTTGTTGGCTTCTTCTAATTTCTTACTTACGTTCTTTGGCGGTTGATCGCGATTAGAACTCATCATCGCAAAGATAAAGCCGCCTAATACGATCAGGCCCAGTACTGCCGCGAGGATTCGAAGCCACGTCTTGTTTCCTTTTGATCTTTCGCTTTCCCAATTCTGATTGGGTAGCAGCGGCTGCGAAACGTTGGCACGCTGTTTTGGGACTGCGGTTTCCGGGACCGCGTCGGAGCCTCGGAATTTGGAACCTTGGGAGTGCGTCGTCGGGGCATGTGATGATTGATGCGCCGAGGTAACCTGGTCTGGTTTGGCGAGTAGATGGTCGACGTCATCAAAGTCAAACCTGCTGTCAAATCCACTGACAGAATCGGGCAGCGGATTTTCCAGTGAATCCTGGGATGCTGATGCGGGGGGCACCCAGTCTTTGGGCGGAGCGACTTTGATCATCATTCCGCACTTGGGGCAAGCCAGGAGCTGACCAACGGCTGAAGCTTTGGTGACTTTCAGCTTCGCTGCACAAGACCTGCAAATTATTGAAAACGAATTCAACGGGGATCCCATCCGCAATTCTGACTAAAGATTCAAAGTAACAAGATTTTAACAACTTTAATATTACGGTCGTCGATTTTCTCGTTTGTGTGCAACGCAAAATCGCTGTTGCTTCAGCGAATCGCAATTTTGCAATCGGCAATTGAGCGAAAATGCGATTCGTCACGATTGTACCGCGACGGTCAGCCGAAGACGAATGATTCACAAATTCACTGGGCACTTGGTTTCACTGGGCACTTGGTTTGGCGGACTTCCAGCCCAACTTTAGTTGTCGAGCCAGTTTGGCGATGACGGCTTTGTTCTCCTGAGCGTCACTAATGTTGGTGTTCTCCTGTGGGTCAGACTGGTGATCGTAAAGCTCAATGGCTTTTAGCTCGCCCGCGACGCCTTTGATGTGATCCCAAGTCCGCCACTCGACGTAGTGATAACGATCCGTAACCAGTGACGAACCCATGTAACGTCCCTTGTCAGGCGTGATTCTGGGGGCGCGATGAAACTGACTGAACGCGCCCGATTTCCATTTGCGATCCGGAGCCGCAAAAAGCGGTTTTGCACTTTCACCTTCCATGATGTCCGGAATTGGCAAACCGGCGCTATCGCAAACGGTCGGATACAGATCGACTAGTTCCACGATGGCTTCGGTTTTGGAGCCAGCGGCGGGATGGTTGGGAACGCGAATTATCAACGGCACGCGAATATCAATGTCGTAGTTCGACTGTTTGCACCAACTGCCGTGTTCACCAAGCTTCCAGCCATGATCACCCCACAGCACAACGATGGTATTGTCTGCAATTCCGAGCTCGTCCAACCCCTGCATCAATTTTCCAAAACACGCATCAACAAAACTGACCGACGCGTAGTAACCATGTTTTAGTCGCCGCGAGTTGGCTTCGGAAAGCTGAAACTCCGACGGATGTTTGACATGTTCCAAATCGTAACAGCCGCGAAGTTCATACATTGAATTCATCGCCATCACTGGAGCGTTTTTTGGCAGAAACGGATTGCTGGCCAATGAAATTTTGTCTCGCTCATAAAGATCCCAATATCGTTTGGGGGCTACGAAGGGTAAGTGCGGACGATAAAAGCCCAAGGCCAAAAAAAATGGCTGGTCTTTCTCTTTTAGCCGTCGCATCGTTTCAACCGCCAGTTCGGTTTGGGCACCGTCGTAAAACTGATTGTCGGGGCCATCGAATGATTCCGTAGCCACGCCATAGGCCCATCCATCGGCGTAGCGTTTGGGGTTTTTCTTCAACCGGCGCTGACGCACTTCAGCCAGTTCGCGATTCAATCCCTCGTCATGGTAAAAGGATTCTGGTTCCCGATCGATCAGCTCAGGCGTCATGTACTTCTTGGGGCGAAGGTCCGGCTCATCAAAAGAAACTCGATCGGGCATGTGATTGTGAAAGATCTTGCCCATCGAAACGGTATAGTAGCCGTGTTTGTGAAAGTGCTGTGGCATGGTCACCACATCGGGCAAGTTAATTCGGAACTTGCCTCTTAAATCCCAAACTCGAGTTGAGTCCGGTCGTAGTCCCGTCATGACGCTGGCTCGCGAGGGAGCGCACACGGCCGACTGGCAATAGGCTTTCAGGAAAGTTGTCCCCGTCTTTGCAAAAGCGTCAAAGCACGGCGTTTTGATTTCAGCGTTGCCGTAACATCCAATTTCCGGTCGCAGGTCGTCGACGGAAACAAAAAGAATGTTGGGTTGTTTATCGTTTGCCGGAGCAGTGGGTTCATTGGCGGCGGCGAAGCTGGTCAAGCAGAAAAGGATCGCCAATGTAGCCAATGGGACCACGTAAGGTTGTTTGCTCATGATCGGCTTTGCACCATTGGGTTAAAAAGGACCAGGGTTTCAACAAGATTGTAACGTGGTTCTGAGATCAAGCACCAGGCTTTGTCCCTAAAGTCAATACGACATGACGCGCGGGGCGATGCCCTCGCGGTTAAACGAGCAGGGACGCGGTTCGTTTAACCGTGTGGGCATCGCCCCACGCGTTTCCGCCCTTCCCAATGCCAAAGATGCGTTCCGTGCTACTTTCGCTGAGCAAAAGGCGACTGAGACGGTTTGGGACAATAAATCTTATAACCAATGATCTAATGCCAAATTAAAATTAGAAAGTCACTCGGTTTGAAATGCCGCCGGCAAGGAGTAAGACTTTTGGGCAGCCGCTTTTCGAGTCGTGATCAAAATCGCTTGTTGGCCAGGATTTTCTGGGTCATCGGCCACGACCCAGATCAACTTACAATTGGGGTCCTTGGCCCCTGAGATATCTTTGTCAGGATTGGCTCCGACCATGATGGCCGTCAGAATTTCACCGAGCGATTTTTGCTCGATGACCAGTTCTCCAGGACGTTGGTTCTTCGTGATCCCGTCGGCTTCCAGGTCGGAACCGATCAGCCGAATGTTAAAGGTGAAAGGGATTTTACCGATGTCGTCCAGGACTTCGGTTTGCAGATCAGCCAATAGCACATTCAGGTCGGGCGGATTGGCAATATTTAAATCGCGTTTCATGGCCAGCAGTTCGTCCAGCGTTTTGGGACCGGTTGTTGCAGCAGTTGCCGAGGGACTGCCGCCTGAGGCAAATGAAATTGCCAATTCAGATGCCGCCAGCAAATTGTGGGCGGCCATGGGCGAAAGCCAGCAATTGGCAACGACTTCGCCATTTTCAACGTTCCACCGCAGATTCCGATTGAAATCGTTAAGCATGCTTGCGTAGCGAAACCTGACTTGATCCCAGTAGGGGTTGGGAGGAATTTTTGAAACGAAACGCATCAGCATGTCTCGCCGGTTGCGGGTTTCGTCCTGCATGATCTGTTTTAGGTCCCGCGACTTCATGCTGAGCGTTTTATCAAGCATGAGTTCGAAATAGTTTCCTGAGTCAATATGAAAACTCACTAGGCCCCCGCGAACTTCATCAGGAATCATGACTCGCAGTTCACGATTAAAGACACTCATTTTGTCGCCCATCAGTTTCTGCCCTTCGTCGTTGAAAAGCCCATTGCGCAAAAAAAGTAAGTTGAAGTGTCGATCGTTATCGGTCCGCTGCGCGAGTTGAAGTAGCGAGCCAGAAAGGATATTCCCGCCCTGAGTCAAAGCGACTTGTTGAACCAGCTCTTTGCTCCCAAATGCGAATCGAATGTTTGGCTTTTCATCAGGCTCAGTTTGAACGGTCGCTGGGTCCTCGTTGTCGGTTTCTGGTTCAGGCAAAAAATAAAATGCAGTCAATCCGTCTTGGGATTCGTAAATTACCTGTTGGTTATCCAGTGTCTTTGCCGCCGGGCCATTCCAACGCTCAAGCATTGCCTCATGTGGGACCGGAGTGGTTGTCGTGACAATAAAATACGGTTCGTATTCAAAAGCATCGTTGGAATGCAGCGAGATGATCAACTGTTGGATCTGCTCAAAATCCAGGCCTGATTGCGATTTAAGTTGCTCCAGTCGCGAAGAGAAATCCGGGCCCAGACTTTGGAGGATTCGCTCGCCTTCAGGCTGTAGAAAAAAATCCGACGGCCGTACGCTCAGCAGCATCTTGGGAGAGAGAGGCAGAAACGAAAAATCCACTTTGGGGCCGCTAGTCGGAGTTTCCCAAAGCGTCTCCCGGTCGTCGTCGATCAAGGATTGTGACAAAACGGGTTGAATCGAGGGTGTCGTCGTATTTCCATCGACTGCTGTGGTTGTCGTGGCACTACCAGTTGCTGAAGCCCCTGAGTCGGGGCCTTCGGAAATTTCAGAGTCATCCGGTTTCGTGTTATTGGTTTCAACCTTGCTGGCTGTCGTTTGGTTGGCGTAATACGCTGCGCCGCCGACGATGCCGGCCAGGGCAAGCAGCGAGGCTGCGATCGCAGCCGGCATTTTCCAACGGTTCTTTTTACGACGTTCAGCGGCAAGCCTGGCGGCTTCAATCCTGGAACTGCGATCAGGGGAACTGGCCTGGGAGGCGAAGTCAGAATCGGACGGCTGAATGCTTGGGGCCGCGTCTTCACGAGCAGCCTGTGTCGTGCCCGTTTCAATGATTGGAGCCGAAGCAACGATTTCGTTTTCCAGGTCCGGAGCGAAAGCGGTGAGCGATTCGCGAAATTTTAATCTCGCCGGTGAGTCTGCAAAATTTTGAGACTTGAGTTCATTCGCTTTTCCTGAATGAAGCGCCAGAAGATTGAAGACTTCGTTTGCCTCGGGGCGTTCAGCCGGATCTTTGGCCAGCATTTTTTTGAGTAGTGCTACTAGCTCCGAAGGCAGTTCCAATCGTTTCAAATCCGGTGGCGGCGAGTTGCGATGGTCCGATTTTTTCTTCTCAGGGTCAAGTTCAGGAAAAGGCGTCTTGCCCGCGATCGAGCGGAACAGAGTGCAGCCCAGGCTGTAGATGTCGCTTGCCGCCGTCCCGCCCGTCGGACTTGGGTGGGGCTCGTCGGCGGATTGAAGGGTTGCCGAGTCAAACTGCTCAGGTGCGAGATAGTCCAGATACGATTCATTTCCATTAAGCTCTTTATCTGGGAGTTGAAAATCGAGATCGGGAAATGGATCACGTCGCAGTTGCACCCTGCCCTTTTCGGTTATCCAGATAGTTCGAGGTGAAACAGAACCGTGAATAATGTCGGCTTTGCGAAACTGATCAAGGCCGCGGGCGACCTGCGCGATCAGACCACAAGCGATCTTCCAGGGCAGCCGCGCCTTGCGAGGGATTTTTTCGCAAAGCGGTTCACCGGTTGGCAATTCCGAGACAACAAACCGATGGTTAGGCAAGACGACTGACTCAAAGGTCTCGGCGACGCTGGGATGTCTGATCGTAGAGATCTCGTCGGCAATAGACTCGATACGATTCCATTGTTTCAAATGTTCCGTTTGACTGCCCGGCAGAAACTGAAGCAGAACCGGATACTTGCTCCGCGAATCCTGAGCAGAAAACTGCCCCTTCATTGGGCCTTTTTCGATCCGGCTGACAAGGGTGTACTTTCCCATGCGGAATGGTCCGCTATGGCCCGCCAAAATAATTGTGGCCTGATATCGGGATATCGCCCTTTTTTTTACAAGCCATTTTGCCAATCCCTTGGCGGTTTTATCCTGGGCGTCGGAGCTAAACTCGGAAAAAAGCGTTTGAACTTGATCCACCGGAACCAACTGGCTTTCCGAAATCAGATTCCAAAATTGGTTTGTATCGATTGTCACGAGATACCCAATTCTAAAGAATTTGGTTGCAACACAATTATGCCTCGATGATAAACTTGGCAGCTTGGAAAATGCATAATTTGATCGACCGATTGTGGATATTTGTCGATCAGATATTGTAAGTCAAACCTGATATCAGGCGAAGTGGTCTCAAAACGTCGAGCAACAAATGAATTCTAAAACTGGAAATGCCAAGCAACATATGAACGCCTATGAAACAGTCGTTCATTATTTTGATCGCGCCGCTGATGCTCTTGGGATGGAGCAAAGCACTCGTCGCATGCTACGCATGCCCAAACGTGAAATCACCGTTGAGGTTCCCGTTGAGATGGATGACGGTCGACTTGAAACGTTGGTCGGCTATCGCGTTCAACACAACAACGCGCGCGGGCCGATGAAGGGTGGTTTGAGATACCATCCTGAAGTTGATCTCGATGAAGTACGTGCGCTGGCGTCGTTGATGACCTGGAAAACCGCTGTCGTCAATATTCCTTACGGTGGAGCCAAAGGGGGAATCGCGGTCAACCCACGGGAACTGAGCCGAAAAGAAAACGAGCGGATTACTCGCAAGTTTATCGATCAGATTCACGATATCATTGGTCCCGATCGAGATATTCCGGCGCCTGACATGGGAACCAACTCAGATACGATGGCTTGGATCCGCAACCAATGGGAAAAGTATCACGGCTTCAATCCCGCGGTCATCACGGGCAAGCCGGTTGAAGACTATGGTGCCAAGGGACGCGAAGAGGCGACCGGACGCGGGGTCGGAATTCTCTCGTTCAAATTGCTTAAGCGGTTGGGGCGGCTTCCTAAAGATACTCGCGTCGTCATTCAAGGTTTTGGAAATGTTGGTTCGCATGCTGCCAAGTACATGTGTGAGTCGGAGTTTACGATTGTCGGCATCAGCGACCTGAGTGGTGGCTATTATAATCCTCAAGGGATTGATATCCCATCAGCGCTTCACCACATCATTGAGAATCGATCGCTTGAAGGGTTTGATAGCGCAGAAAAAATTTCCAATGAAGAATTGCTTCAAGTCGATTGCGACTTGTTGATCCCTGCGGCTCTGGGCGGCGTAATTACCATGGACAACGTCGAACAGATCCAAGCCAAGTACATCGTCGAAGGCGCCAATGGGCCGATCGATGCCGATGCCGACGAGCGATTGTATGAGCGAGGTATCGCCGTATTACCTGATATTCTTGCCAATGCAGGCGGTGTGACGGTCAGTTATTTCGAATGGGTGCAAAATCGTCAATATTACAGTTGGGATTTGAATCGTGTTCGACAACAATTGGATTCGATCCTTTCGACTGCTTTCGAAGACGTTTGGCAAACCGCCAGAGACAATAACGTTAGCCTTCGAACTGCTGCGTTCATGATTGCGATCAAGCGTGTCCACCGAGCCACTGAGTTGGGCGGATTTTAAACTCCAAACATTTGAGCCAAGGATAGTCATGCCTACTCCATCCAGATCCCAGTTTACGATGGGGGCTTTGCTGGTCCTGACATTGGTCTGTGCGATAGCGGCGTTGTCCATCGAAAAGTTTGGGCTTGAGGCCTGTCTGCCGTTCATCGCAATGTTGGTGTTGGGTTTCGGTTTGATGATGCTGGGTCGGTGGTTAGTGGCAGGCGTAAGACTCACCGAAAACGATCCGACCCGACCGATGAAACTGGAAACTTTTAACGACGACTATCAGGCTTCGATCCTTGTTACACGGCTGGAGGAGCATGGGATCAAAGCTACCTCTGTCGGGGGTTTCGTTTCCGGTTTTCAAGCCGAATCGCCCGGGTACGTTGATGTGGTGGTCTTGCAATCAGAGTTTGAACGGGCCAAGTCGCTTTACGAGAATTGGAAAACCGAGGTCACGGCTGAGTAATCCGGCTTGAATTCCGGCTTGAATCTTATCTGCCATCGATTGAAGTGTTAGGTTTCTGTTACTTTCTATCACTGCTTTCAATCTCCTGACTCTTCTCGATTTGATTTATCGTGCCAACTGAGAACGTAACCCAGATGAATTCCCCGACCAACTTTGAGCAAGTCCTGGAGTATTACCGAGGCAAGCTCGCTGGCGAAGAAGCGACCGTTAAAAATTGTGGCAGTCGATGGAGCACGGTTGGCTACGTCCGTGGGTTTCTGTTTTTGGCTTTTCTGGTTCTATTGATCATGGGGTTTGCCTGGGTTTGGGACCAGCAAACGATTTGGTGGATCCTGTCCGGGGTTATGTTTGTCGCGTTTATCGTTGTGGCGTTGATCCATGAGAAAATGCAGTCGGACCTGAAGCTGGCGACACTTCTGACCAGAATGCACGAAGAATCAATCGCACGCTGCGAGCGAAATTGGTCGGGTATCCGTGACCGTGAAATCGAAATCCCACCAAAGTTCGCCCCGATCTCAAAGGATCTGGATCTGTTTGGGCCCAGTTCGTTATTCAAACTGCTGGGAATCACGCGAACGCCTCTGGGAACGCAAACGTTGCGAAGTTGGTTGATTGAAGGGGCGTTGGTTGACGAAGTCAAACTACGTCAAGAAGCCGTCGCCGAACTGCGGAATGAATTCCAATGGAGGGAGAAATTTCGAATCTCCTGTGAACAGCTTTCGGCTAGTCGATCCGGCCCAAGCAAATTTGTGCAGTGGTCCGAAAGTGCCAGTTGGTTTGAGGGGCGTACCTGGGTGCTTTGGCTGGCTCGCTTGACTTCATTGATTTCGTTGCTGTCGCTGCTGGTGATTGCGGGAATGATAGTTGGTGTAATTCCAGAGACGATTTTCGGCCACGTGCCCGATGAAGAGAAAATGAATCCGCTGTTGCTGGTTCCCTTGTCAGCGATTGTGATCACGGCGGTAACCAACTTTATTCTGTCCGTCTTTTTTGCCGGGTCGATGCACGATGTCTTTAACCAAGTCTCTTCTCAAACCGGCGAAGCAGTTCACTACGTCAGTTTGTTTGACATGGCTGCTGAATTTCCGGCCAAGTCGGAAAAGCTTCTGAGTTTGCAAGCTCGTTTGCAAAAAACCGATGATGGGGCGCAGCCTAACGTGAAAAAATTGGGCTTGTTGATTTGGCTGGCCAACATGCGTCGCAACGGCGTCTTCTTTATTCTCTATATGATCTTTGAGTTTCTGTTTTTCTGGGACGCCCATGCGCTGGATCTGTTGGAGCGATGGAAGAAAAAGAATGGGAGTCGATCTCGTCAATGGTTTGCCGATCTTGGGCAATGGGAAGCGTTATGTGCGCTGGCGAAGTTTGCTGGTGACAATCCCAGCTGGATTTTTCCCAAGGTGTTCAGTGCTACCGATAGCAACGCGGTGATCAAAGGTACCCAGGTCGGTCATCCGTTGTTGGATAAATCGCGTGTACCCAACGATGTTCAGATGGGGCCGCCGGGTACGGTCTTGCTGGTGACCGGTTCCAATATGTCGGGCAAGAGTACGCTGCTGCGAAGTGTTGGCGTCAATGTGGTGCTCGGGCAAATGGGCAGCGTCGTTTGCGCTGAGGAAATGAGTATGCCGCCGATGCACATTGAGACAAGTATGCGGATCGCTGATTCGCTTGCCGATGGCGTGTCGTTTTTCATGGCCGAGTTGAAGCGTCTCAAAGAAATCGTTGACACCGCCAAGGCTCATCAAGGAGACAACCCGCGCCGAATGTTGTTTTTGCTGGACGAGATCCTGCAGGGGACCAATTCGCGTGAGCGGCAAATCGCGGTTAGTCGGGTGGTTCGAAAACTGATCGATGAGAATGCGATCGGGGCGATTTCAACGCACGATCTTGATTTGGCGACTACGGGAGAACTTGAAAAGGCTTGCCAAACGGTTCATTTCTCGGAGCAGTTCCGAGAAGTCGATGGGAAGAAAGAGATGACGTTCGACTATCGTATGAAGTCCGGAATCGCCGAGACAACCAACGCGCTTAAGTTGTTGGAGATGGTTGGTTTGGGCGAAGACGATTAGTTATAGGTAACAATGGGTCGGGTAAGTCGCCTTTGGTTCCTAGGCTGTGGTTTTCAACAGCTTGGAACATGATGTGCGTCGGTAGGCGCACCATGGCGCGCAAAGGGAAACCCGACGCGTCAGCGAGGGCGAAGCGGCAACTGAGATTGCCCTCGCTTACGCGTCGGGTTTCCAATAAATCTCAGCCTCGCCGCATCAGCGCTGCGCCTGGGTAATCCCACTATTGCTCGCTGGCTTCAATTAGCCGCATCAATGGTGGTGGGCGTGT
>CAYSQZ010000081.1:0-18593 GCA_964433035.1 uncultured Pirellulaceae bacterium
TTACGCGAGCGTAAACATGGCACCCGTCAATTCAGATCTGACAGACCACTAGTCTCGAAGCAGGCTTTGCTCGATGCTTCTCTACTGCAATGTGCGTACCTTGGTAGCGGCGCCCAGACATCGTGACACCATTCCTGGCAGTTTTTCAATCGAGCTGGGTTACTTTATCCGGCCCATCCTCATCCTGTTGCTCTTGTTGTTTCGACTTTGCAGCCGCCAGAATCATGCTTGCTTCTTCCTCAAGCTTGGCTCTAACAAGCCGTTGGTTGCTTCGTTTTTCGCGAAACTCCATCAACTCACGAGCATACCTCGGACCAAAAATCAGAACTACGACGCCGAGATAGATGACGATATACAACGCAATTGCGGAGAAAAATCTCCACTGGGAAATCAAATCCAGCCAAACCGCGATCGCCATCAACAATGAGAAGATGGTCGTGGTGATGAATAAACTTCTTATTGAAAATTTGAATTTCATCGCTTGACCACCAAACACATTGTCGGCTCCGGAATGGTGGCGGGGGGAAATAGTCCGCTTTTGCATACCAGCACCTTACCTCAAGGCTCCGGAACAACCAATTAAAAAAGCCAGTCGCGAGATACGACTGGCTTTGATTAACTTGGACTCTGATGACTGCTGCGTTAGTCCTTCTTCAACGGTTCTTTACGTTCCGTGATGTTCTCACAGGCTTCGGATTGCTCAGCGTTGATTTGAACGTATTTCTTCATTTCCTCAGGAAGATCGTCTTCGTGAAAAATCGCTTCAACAGGGCATTCGGGCACGCATGCTTCGCAATCGATACACTCATCTGGATGGATGTACAGCATCGTCTCGCCTTCGTAGAAACACTCTACGGGACAAACTACAACGCAGTCTGTGTACCGGCAACCGTCACAAGGTGATCCAACTACGTGCGTCATTTATTACTCCTGTCGAACTCAGTCTGAGCTTGTTTATTTTGTACTTGCAATATTTATCGGCGTTTTCGCCCGATCAATCCAGCGCTTCAACACTCGGCATGATTTCGCCAAAGGATTGGATTACCTGAGAATCGTAGGTCGCCTCAAAAACAGTGTCAAGTAATGGCCAACGAAACCTTCATAGAACCAGAGGCATTGGGGGAAAAACGGTTCATGCCAGAAGAAACTGGTCGGCAGAGGCTAAGCCAGCGAGCCAATCGGCCAAGTGACCATAGGCAAATACAGTGATGACTGGCGAAATATCGTTATTTAACGAAACCCTTTATTGCTCGTTGGCCTGCGGGCTGGAAACGCTGTTGGTAGCCTGCATTTGTTCCGGGAATTCGATTTGGCGGAGGTTGAACCGCTCTCTGATTCTGATTTGACACTTGAGTCAGATCGATTGTTTGGACCTCGGCAGGCGGGGTGGGTCTGGCCCACATCTTGTTGGGATCGCCATAAAGCGAATTAATTGAAAAGGTCCCCAAGTCGATTGCGATCTTCATAGTCTGCCCATCGGGTTGGAGCATATGAAGCTCTACCGTTTGAGGAAGACTCAGATTTTGCTCCGGGTAATTCTTGTAGTTGGTTGAATTGGTGTAAGCGATCAAGCGGTTGCTGGAATCGTAGATCGCCTGCTGTTGGATCAAGCCAGAGTTAGTCAAAAGTGTGACTCGCGTCTGGCGACCACTGGCAGTTTGGTGGACGGTCAACAGCTTCATCCTTCCGCCGGGAGCTTGAATCGGACCGTAGTGGACGTCGCTGGGGGAAAAGTTTGGCAAACCGATAGCTTCGATCAACCACTTTGGTTCCAAAGGTACCGCTTGGCGAATTGGGCTTTTCGCAAACGCCAGGTGATTGGCATGATAAAAAGCCGGTGGCTGACCCGGCAGGTTGGCTTTGGACCAGATCCAGAACTCCTGGGCGTTACTGCCGACGTCGACACCCAGTTCCGAAGCCCCCAACAGTCCGGCTTTCATTCTTAAACGATCGGGGAACTCAACCTGCAACGTTCCTTTGATCTTTGGAGCGCCGGGCATTGAAACAGTGATCCGTGAATTGAGTTGCTTTACCGCAGCAGATCGGGCATTTAAGGAAGCCAACAATTGTTGTTTGGTAGGAAGCTGTGACTGGACCGGGATTGGCTTGGTGCTGCTACCGCCAGGCCTGCGGAAAATCTGACACCCCGACTGCGTTAACATGACCAGGCTCAGCAATACCGCCAACAGACTTCGAACCGACTTGGTCGCTACGGCAACAGCCGGCTCATCGCCTGGCAATGCTTCAAGTTGAGCCGGTCTTGTCACTTATTTTTCTTCCTTGAACTACTACGCTTGTTTGGTCGATCAATCACTCTTCGCTGTCGACTGGGTCTTCCGAGGATGATTGAAGGTCCGCGGGTTGATCCATGAACAGCCGCTGGGACAATTCGTCTTGAATCTCAATCAGCCTCTCAGGAGGAATCTCTGGAATTGGCACGTCGTAAGTTTCTTTCTCGCTGTCTCGAAGCCGAAAAATGGTCTCGTCTCCGCCGTTGTCCAGCACCTTTAAAATTCGCTTTTGGCTCAGCAACAACGCTGTCACATAGGCGATGTCGTTTGTTTCAGGATCCCCTAGAACATGCTTGAAATAGGCAACCAGAACATGATTGGGAGCCCAGTAGACGTGGCCCTGTCCTATTTCGGGCACTCCGCATTTCCACCATCCAATGCAGGAATCCGGTGGGCCTTTCCATAACTCAGCACTGTAATCTCTCCGCTCCGTTGTGCCTTGATCGGATTCGATCAACACGGAGTAGAACTCGTCGCCAGGTTCGAATGATCTTTCGCTTTCATAGCACTTTCGACTTCCCTTTTTAAAATCGAAATTTGCCATCAGCTTGCGAACGCTTTTCAAACAACTTTTTTCTACATCAAAAAGACATCTATATCGGCGGGAGCCAACGATTTACGTGGTTTGCCTTGAAGTTGTCACTAATTTGCGTCGCAATCCTAGAGATTTTGACTACGGATCTCAAGGCAAGCTGCCGAGTTAAAAGGTGATGATTGTTTCGGATATCCAGATAATGCTGCTAGCAGCTAATTGGATTAATCGCCTTCGCGACCCGCATGCGAAGCAACCAGCGTCTTAATTTGTTTCTCAACTTTCACAATTTTTGACCAAGACCTGATCGCGCACCTTCCTTCCAGCGCGGTGACACGGCAACCCGCCGCCTTGAGTTCAGCTTTGAACATCGAGGCTAGCCAAAGGTCCGAATCCAAATTACCCGCTCTACAGCCAGCTTTCGCAGGAGACCCAACCATGCGTTCAAAACAAGGTAAGAAAAACCAACGTCGGAAAAAATCTATCGCCTCCAAGCACTTGGGTTACGACCAATTGGAGGAGAAAAACCTCCTGGCCACCGTTGTAGCGTATGACGCTGTGACTCAGGATTTGGGGATTAGCTTGACGGCCGCCAACGATGCCGCAGTGATCGATGTGGCATCCAATGGCAACATTACCGTTAACGGTAGTCAGGATCTCAGTGCCGCAGCAGGTATTCAAAGCGCTTCAGCAACTGCGCTAAACTCGATTTCAATTTCTGGAAACAGCGGCTCCAACCAACAAGTGACGCTTAACGGCAACTTCTCCAGTGAAACCAACCGCGCAATTGATTCAGTGTCCGCCACAGGCATTGGCGAGTTCACTGTCAACGGTGACTATACGTTGGCTGGAAATCTCAATGTGACTTTGGATGAGGCTGGTGGGCAAGTCGGACAAGGATCCGCTTCGACGCTTACTGTGTTCGGGACAACGACGATCGACGCCAACAGCAATGCTGTCAGTCTCGACAATGGCAGTAACAACTTTGTTGGTAGCGTCAGCGTTGTCAGCAGTGCCGGCGACATCACCCTCTCGGATACCAACGACATTTCGTTGCTGAATCTTTCGGCGGGCGGTGATCTAAGCATTACAGCGGACGATATCGTCGATTCAACTGGTTCAACAATTTCGGTCGACGGCATCACTCGGTTCGATGCTACCAACGTCGATCTGGGTGATAGCGCTGGCGATACCGTAAACCTCACGGCTATTTCTTCAACGACAACCCAAGACTTCTCGCTGGTTGAAAGCTCAAGCACCGTGCTTCTTAACATCACCGCCAGAAACCTGGATGTTACCTCCAGTGGTGGTATCTTTGATGGACGCAGGACGGACATCCTGGTAAACGGCCAAGCCACGTTTGATGCCGGGACTCAAATTCGCATTGGTGAGAATGGAACTGACACCTTCAATGCCCAGATGATCAACGTCAATGCAGGCACTCACGTCAGCATTACCGAAGATAGCGATGTCATGTTCACTGGGACAAATTCGGCTGACTCATTGACAGTATTGACGCTTGGGGAAATCGCCGACACCTCCTCCGCAACGATCAATGTAGACGGAATCACGCACTTCGAAGGAGCCAATGTCGTAATTGGCGATTCAATAACAGACGAGTTTAACTCCGGCTCGCTACAGTTCGTGACCTCGGGTGATCTTGATATTTCCGAAAACTCTGACACCCACATTATCGAAGGCAAGAACGTTGCTAATCGTCTGTTCCTTAACACTGAAGGGACGATCACCGACGATGACAACTCTCAAATCAACATTGATTTGTTTTCCCGGTTCATCGCCGACTCCGTAATCATTGGAGATTCGCAGACGGACGTGTTTAACGCTGGCTCGATTGGATTCAGTACCACCGGGACGTTCAATCTTTCGGAAGATAGCCGAACCAATATCATTGGAGCCAATACCGCGAGAAGCTCGAACATCACTTCGGCAGGCCCGATTACCAATATCTTCACCGGCGCCAACGGTCAGGGAACCAGCATCGACATCGAAACCAACGCAGCATTTACTGGGACCACCATTGACTTGGGAGAACAAGTCAATGACTCCCTTAACTTTGGAGCCTTGCAACTTAATTCTCCAGGCGTGGCCACCGTCAGTGAAGACAGTGCAACACACTTTACTCGAACTTCCAATGTCCAAGAGCTAAACTTGACTTCAGCAGGTGCAGTCACGGATGCGGTTTCGTCTTCACTCATTGTGGCAACAACGGCCAACATTGAAGCCACATTGGTTCGTTTGGGCGAGAACGACACGGACCAGGTTAGTGCTGGATTGTTTACGGTTGAGTCGTCAGGACTCGTTGAAATTACTGAAAGCGATGGTGAAAACCCGATCGTTATTGTCACCAACGGAGGCATTACCAACGGTGAGAATGGAATCAATGGTTTTCTCAGCCTCACAGGTGGACCGCTTAGTTTGGAAAGTGAACTGACAGATTTTCTTGAACTCGGCCAGCTACAATTCGATTCCAATGGAAACACATCCATTACCATTGACTCTGATTTCGAGCTTACTGGCGACAACGCTGAGGGTGGGCCATTGAGACTCGTCTCCAGTAGCACCATCACTGATGCTGAGACTTCAGATATTCTCGCCGAGGGTACGGTCAGCATTACAGCGCTTGACTTAATGATTGAAGAGTTAGCCAATGATTCCTTCGACGTCCTCAACGGAGATGAGAGCCTGTTTGTTAACTTTTCAGGTTTGATTGAAATTGTGCTCAATCAAAGCTAAGTATTCAAACCGTTCGGCAACCGCGTAGAGAATAAAATCATCCACACGTTTTGCGTCGCGGTTTAAACAAACAAAGTCACCCTCCCTCTGGGCCCTCTGGGAGGGTCGAACTTGCCATCATTCATGATGGCGCAGGTCGGGGAGGGCGACGATCGTTAACAGATTCAGATTTTCAAACCCTCCCCGTCCAATTCGCAAGCGAATTCTCCGCCCCTCCCAGAAGGAGGGTAAAAGGGGTTGGCTCGTCTTCTAGAGGATAGCTTTTTCGCCGTTAGCAAAATTCGTCAGTTGCCGGAAACGACTGTTCGAGAAAAACCGATTTTAGATTCCCAACAAGCGTCAAAACGCGAGTTGGAGTTCGAGAAGTGCGTCCGATTTGGGCGTACTTTTTTCGCGTTGATATTTAATCAAAAAGTTTTGAGGGTAAAATTAGGACTCGCCCGAACTTTAAGCTGGCACCCGGCTTCATTGAATCGTTTGGCGATCAAAGGTCTGTCTAGCTCACCGAGGCGTTGATTGAAGTTCGGATCCATAACATCAAGAGTTAAATCGCTTGCTCGAAAGTATTCCGAGCTAGACGAAAAGCAATTAAAGGATCTGGCACTTGATCTTGGGTTTGCATCCCGTCAATCGGAGAACATTTCTCCGCTGATTGAGCGAGGCTTTGCTCTGGTCCAGGTTGCTGCCCAGCGGCAACTCAACATGACTCACTACGACGTCCAGTTGATCGGCGCGCACACGATGTGCCAGGGCAACGTCGCCGAAATGCGGACCGGCGAAGGAAAAACATTGACCGCCTCCCTGCCGATGTTTGTGCATGCGCTTGCCGGCCGAGGGGCTCTATTGGCAACCAGCAATGACTATCTGGCCAAGCGCGACGCGCTCTTGATGCAGCCCATTTATAACCTGCTGGGCATGACGGTCGGTGTAGTACAGTCCGAAATGTCGCGCGAGCAGCGCCGAGCCGCTTATCAGTGCAATATTACTTATGGCACGATGAAAGAGTTTGGCTTCGACTTCCTTCGCGATCACTCGATGGAACGAGAACAGAAACAACGCGAGCTTTGGTATGGCGGCGCTCGAGGTGATATTGCGCAGGCAGCAGCGTCCAAACCGGTTCACCGATTACCGCATTTCCTGCTTGTCGATGAGGCAGACAGTATTCTTATCGACGATGCTCGTACTCCTTTGATTATTTCTTCTGCTCAGGATGATGCGACGCACGAGCAACAGACATTGCTCTACCGGTGGACGGCCCAAGCCGCCAAACAATTTGTTGAAGAGGAACATTTTTGGTACGACCGCGAAAAGCGCCGAGTGGATTTGACCCCCGATGGGACAGCCTTGGTTCGAGATGTGCCCAAGCCGGCTGGGCTTGCCGGCATTGGACTGCTGGAAATGTACGATTTTATGGAACGCGCGATTCAGGTTGATCGCGACTACAAACGCGACCGCGAGTATGTCGTTCGTGAAGGCGAGATTGTGATCGTAGACGAAGGGACTGGCAGAATTTCCGAAGGCAGACGTTGGAGCCAAGGGATCCACCAGGCCATCGAAGCCAACGAAGGTGTCGAAGTAACTCAAGACACCAACACCAGCGCAAAGATTACGGTCCAATCATTTGTCAGCCGATTTCCCAACCTCGCCGGTATGACCGGGACGGCGTATACATCGCGTAAAGAATTCAAGAAGATTTACCACATGGGCGTGACTGTGATTCCGACCCATCGCAAGTCGCAACGGAACGATTTGCCAATCAAATACTTCTACACAGAGAGCGAAAAGTTCGAACAAGTCGTCAAAAACACAATCGAAATCCACCAACAAGGACGTCCGATTTTGATCGGCACCCGTTCGATCGCCAAGTCCAGTGCGGTGTCTGAGCTTTTGAAAAAATATAATGTCCCGCATGAAGTTCTCAATGCACGTGAGATTGAACGTGAAGCCGACATCATCTCCAACGCCGGTGCCCGAGGCAAAATCACGGTCGCTACCAACATGGCGGGACGGGGAACCGACATTAAACTTGGTGGTGAGCCAGCAGAACCCGTTCGCCAACCTGACGAGTCGGACCAGTCGTACCAAGCGCGCCTCGAGGCGGCGGCAGCCCAAACAAAAGTCCTTCACGATGAGATTGTCGAACTCGGCGGCATGCACGTTATCGGAACGGAGATGCACGAATCAAGTCGTATTGATCAACAGCTCTTTGGACGCTGTGGAAGGCAAGGAGAACCCGGCTCGGTCCAACTGTACATCGCCGCTGAAGATAAGCTGATCGAATCGGCGTATGGCAAACAAAAGGCACAACAGTATCGCAAGGCCGGTAAAACCCGCACAGCTTCTTATTGGATTGCCTTTTTTCGTCGAGCACAGCAAAAGGTTGAGAATCAACATTATCGTTCAAGAAAAATATTGATGTATAATGAGAAGCAGCTTGCCAAGTCCCAACGAGAAATGGGTTTAGACCCAATTCTGGATAACTTTGACTAATCCAACAGTTGCTCGATAGCTGATGATCAGCTACCAAATCTCGTTTTCGATTCCAGTGCTGTAAACTGGGAGCTGGCTCAGTGATTGGGGAACGGTTGGTGCGGTTCTATTTTGCCCGGCTGATTTTCCGCTTGTTTCATTCGTCATTAGAGATCTATGTCCAGTACTGAGCAAACCGAAGCCAGTCCCGATGCAATTCGGGACGAAGTGCGCCGGACGATCCAGTCGCTCAAAGAGCTCGCACAGACCGAGAAAGATTACGATAAGTTCTGCGAAACAGTACTTGGAAAAGTCGTAAAGATCACCGGAGCTTACGGAGCCCTGCTATGGCAAGTCAACGGCGACAATCTAGCCAAGCTCACACACCGCAGCGGTGTACTACCCAATGAAACCGCCAAGGCGATCCTGTCTCAAGCCGATGGGCAGCACGGCAAGGCCGTCGTCGAAGTTGTGACAAAGCAACGCCCGATGGGATTGATGTCCGAAGCCTTCACCGGACGATCGACTAATCCCGACCAAAACGCCGACGAACCTTTTCTGATGTTGCTTTCACCGGTTTTCAAACGGGCCGATTCCTGTGTCGGTACCGTGGAATTGCTTCAGCGAGCCAATATTACTCCGCAAGCTCAGGAAGGCTATTTGAGATTCCTGAATCAGGTCGCGACGCTGATCCAGCGTTGGCACGAACAGCAAGATTTAAAAAAACTCACCGTCAGTGCAAACTCCTGGTCAAATCGGCTTGAGTTCATCAGTGAGTCCCACCGCTCGATTGACCGCAAAGAGACTTGCTACGCGATTGCCAACGAAGCCCGTCGGTTGTTGAATTGTGACCGCGTTAGTGTCGGCACCTGGAATGGACGACGATGCAAGATTGTGGCCATCAGTAGCCAGGACCGATTCGACAACCGCTCCAACGTCGTTCGCTTGTTGTCCAACGTTGCCACGGCAAGCGTTAGCGCTAACGCTCCCTTTTGGATCACCGGCTCAACCCAAGGGCTGGCACCTGAGGTCGCGACCAAGATCAACGAGTATCTTGATGAGTCCCACAGTCGAACGCTGGCGGTAATTCCGTTGCTTGCCCAGCCACCTGAAACGGCCGAACTGGAGATGCAAAGTCGGCGTAAAAAAAAGCCCAAGAAGCTGGGTGTGATTTGTCTTGAGTACTTCGACGCCGATGTAGCCGAAGCCGAAATCGAAGAAGATCGAAACTTGATCGTTGGCCAATCGGAAATTGCATTGGAAAACGCTCGCAAGCACGGCGAGATCTTCTTGTTACCGATCTGGAAACGACTGGGCTGGCTGCAGAAACTTCTGTTCCGCGACCATCTGCGTAAAACGTTGTTTGGTTTGGCTTGTCTGGGGCTGTTGACTGCAGCAATGTTCCTCTGGCCCAAAGAACTCAAAATGAAAGTCGATGGGGTCATGCACCCGACCATTCGGCGAACCATCTACCCTCAAACCGATGGCATCATCACTGAAGTTCTGATCGACGAACGCGAGCAGGTTACTGCCGGACAACGACTGATGGTTCTCGAGAATCCCGATCTTGAGGTTGGCATTTCCGTTCAGGAATTTGAAATAAAGCGTGTCCAAGCGGACATTGCTCACGCGACCAATCAATTGTCCAGCGGGCGTGTCAAGGATCGCATGGAACGATCTGACATATCGATGTCGGTCAACCACTATCAGCAAAAAATCGCCGACATGCATGAACAGCTTGAGCTGATGAAGCTAAAGCGATCCTACCAGGAAATCGTCAGTCCAATCAACGGAACAGTGATCACGCCCCAACCCAAGCGGCGTTATAAAGATTTCCCGGTTGTTCCCAATCACGCGCTCCTGGAAGTCGTCGATCTGGATGGATCGTGGCAATTGGAGTTGAAAATTCCTCAGGCCAAAGTCGTCTACATCGATCGCGCGTTTATCGCTGCCGAGGGCGATCCGCTCAATGTGGAGTTCAAGATTGGCACCAATCCGAATTTGACGCTCCATGGAACCATCCACAGCATTTTGCCCCGCGCCGTTCCCTCTGAAACTGGGCCACCGGAGTATCGTGCGATTGTCGATATCGATCAGGAGCAACTCAAAGACCTGGAGGAAGAACTGCGCAGCGGTGCCGGTGCAACGGCCAAGATTCTTTGCGGCAAACGCCCACTGGGATTCGTTTGCTTCTATCAAGTCTACGATTTCCTTCGCACCCAAGTCTTCTTTTAGGAGCTGAGATGTCGATCATCCCACCTCCTGATCCTCGAGCCAACGATCGGCACGCTGGTCGCGTCAAGGCTGCTCCGCCTCAAGGGCCGGTCGTCCAGATGAAGGTCCGATCGGATCTGGCATTTGACCGAATGAATTATCAGGGAGTTGACTACTGGGTCGTGAAGGAACCGGTTGGCCAAAAGTATTATCAGTTCCCGCCTCATGTTCTTTATCTGTTGCGCGAGCTTGATGGTCACAAGACGATCGACCAGTTACAGGACGACTATCATGAAAAGTTCGCTCCCAAACGAATCACACGTCAGGATTTACAGCAGCTGTTGACCCGATTTCATCAAGACGGCCTGGTCACATCCAACACGCCGCGACAGGGCCTCGAACTGCTTAAGCGAGGCGAAAAAAATCAGCGGATGGAACGGCTTGGAGCGATGGCCAATATTCTGGCGATCCGCTACAAGGGATTTGATCCTGAGCGAATCCTCAACTTCATGCTACCCTACACTTGGTGGATCTTTACCAAAGCTGCAGCGGTGGGCACTCTGATTTTGGCAACCATCGCACTATTGTCGGTGCTGATGAACTGGACTCGTTTCCAGTCGTCGTTGCCGGGGTTCGAAGCGTTCTTTGATCCGTCCCAGTGGTATTTGTTCGCGATCGTTTTATGTGTAACCAAAGTTATCCATGAATTTGGGCACGGCCTCTCATGCAAACGTCTCGGCGGCGAGTGCCACGAAATTGGATTCATGCTGCTGGTTTTGACGCCTTGCCTGTATTGCAATGTGTCCGATAGCTGGCGGCTTCCCAACAAGTGGCATCGGGCCGCGATCGGTGCGGCGGGGATGTATGTCGAAGTCATTTTGGCCACGATTGCCACATTTGTATGGTGGTTTGTGCAACCGGGCTTCATTCAGGATATCGCACTGCGGGTGATGCTGATCAGCTCGATCAGCACGGTACTGTTCAACGGCAACCCGCTGCTGCGTTTCGACGGATACTACATTCTCAGTGATATTCTTGAGATCCCCAATCTTAATCAGAAATCGACCAAAGCCCTGACGACGCTGCTGGGGCGAAACTGGCTCGGGCTGGAAATTCCTGATGATCAGTTGATGCCAACCAATCGGCCTTACGCATTTGCAATGTTCACCGTTGCGGCGTTCTGTTATCGCTGGTTCGTGATGTTTTCGATCGTCTATTTCCTGATGTCGATGCTTGAGCCTTATAATCTTGAGTCGATTGGGATCGGAATCGTGTTGTTTTCGATGATCGGTATGATAATCATGCCGGGCTACAAATTGTATAAGTACATGTCAGTTCCTGGCCGGATGCATCAAGTGAAAAAAGTTAGATTCTTTGTCGTGTTAGCTTGTCTTGTCGCGCTGATCGCGTTGATCCTGATGATCCCGATTCCGCATTACCTTCGCTGCAATGCGATCGTGATGCCGAAGCAGATCGAGACGATCTGGGTCAACGAACCGGGCGTTCTGGAATCGTGTCTGGTCAAGCCGGGGGACGAAGTTGCCGCAGGTCAAACGTTGGCCGAGTTTACCAATGTCGAATTGAAGCTGAGCTTACTTGACGCTAAATCAAAGTATCAAGAAGCTCAAAACAAACTCGATCGTGCCCTGATGTTACAGCGAAATGGGCAACCTCAGCCTACCGAGTCGCTTGTCACCGACTTGACCAAACTCAAAATTTCCTACGACAAACTGGCTGAGCAATTTAGCAAACTGACGCTCAAAAGCTCCATCGCAGGACAGGTCGTCGAGACTCCGTTCCACAGTTCGGGAACCGCTTCTGAGGAACTGCGAGAATCAGAGATGCTTCCTCTGCTATACGATCAGCATGATAATGCGTCGGCAAGTCGTGGCCAGCGGTTCTGTGAGGTCGCAGATTTTTCGCAGTGGTATTTTGTCATCATTCTGACCGAGCATCAGGTAAAGTTTGTCGAGCTCGACCAGGATGTGAAGATCAAACTTTATTCCGAGCCTGGCAATAGCTACAAGTCAAAGATCCTGTCGACTCCGGTGGAAACCGATTATTCAATTGATCGACAGGAGTATGAACCCACTCAAGCCTCGATGCAAGGTTCGCAGTCACGTGTCCCCGATCCACTGGTAGAAATGGTGGCGGCCTATGATCAACCTGATCTTCAGTATGTGACCAGAGTTCGGCTCGAGGATACCGAGTTGCCGTTGAAAATCGGCATGGGAGGTAAAGCGAAAATTTTCGTGGGAAACCGTCCACTTGGGTATCGACTGTTGTGGTGGTTCAACCAGAATTTTCGATAACTTTAGCAGACGCGGAATTTGGTGCCGAAACACAGGCGGATCATGAATCCCTGCACCGATTCATGGTGGATCAACTGCAGTTTGATTCACTAGGTTCCTGTTGCATCCGAGTCCGGTGCATCGGGACTAACCTGATTGAGGCGTTGAAACAACGCTTGATAGCGAGCTTTGTAAAACGGAAACTCGTTAAGCAATTCTTCTTTGCCACGTAGACTGATGATCGCTTGGCCAACTCGTTGCTGCTGTTCTTGATTCAGCTCTTCCTCGTTTTTATCAGGACCTTTAGAACGGAAACTCGCGGCAAAATCGGCTGGCTCCATACGGTCCATAACGATCGCCTGGCCAACAATTCCAACGGCTTTGAACTCCTGTGCCAAGTCATCCAAGCCAGCAAACTGATCGAAAATTTCGAGCGCTTCATAATCACGATTGGCTTCGACATAAATTTCCGAAAGTCGTTCCATAGCCATTCGACGATTGAACAATGTCAGCCCATCGCTCAGCAGCTCTGTTTCCGGCCCTGCAGTGGCTGGCCAATAGTCGAGTACCGCTTGATAATAAGGCTCAGGATCTTTCTTCAGGATCCCCGGCCAAATCTCAGCTTCTCTAAGCTGATCGGTCGAAGAGCTGGCTCGCGCGACCTCGGGAACCTTAAGCTCGTTTTCTGCAACATCAAGTAATGAGCTGGATCCGGTTTGACGCGCGGCACCGATGCCGGCCACCAAACCCGCCAATGACAAAGCCCCAATGGTCAACAGCGTAGTGGGAGACCTCCACCAGGGACGGACGTTGCCTTTGATGACCTGTTGAAGCTGCATCGTAGCAGCGATTTTGGCTTGGCTGATCGATGCCGTGGGTCGATCGAAAAAGGATTCTGTCGCCGAAAGTTTTTCAACGATCATGTCCCAGTCATCGTCACCGTCGACCTTGATCTTTCGAAGCAACTTCAGCAATTGCCTGGCATCGGCCGGACGCTCTGCTCGTTTCTTGGACATCATCTGGGCCACGACGTCACACAGTTCCTGAGAAACATCAGGGCGAAGACTCGCCAAAGATATTGGTTCATCCTTAACGTGTTGCACCGCAATCGAGAGCGCATTTTCACCATCAAAGGGAGGATGACCAGCAAGCATATGGTACGCCGTTACTCCCAGCGAATAGATATCAGACCTCTGATCGACGTCCGCACCTTCGACTTGTTCGGGACTCATGTAAAGAGGCGTTCCCATGGTAACACCGACTTGAGTCAGCCCTTGTTTGGATGCGTCGTCATTGACGCGAGCCAAACCAAAATCAGTAATCTTCACTTCTCCGTTGGTTGAGAGCATGATGTTGTCGGGTTTGATGTCCCGATGTATCACACTGTGCTTGCCAGACTCTTGAAGCGCCAAACCACATTGCCGCAAAACATTGATCGCCATCACAGGTTCTACCGCACCATGCCGCGACAGATACTGGCTCAAATTACGACCCTGGACATACTCCTGAGAAATGTAGTAGTAGCCTTCCAATTCGCCGACTTCGTAAATCTGAACGATGTTGGCTTGTCGCAATCGAGCCGCCGCTTGAGCTTCTTGACGAAACCGCTGTACGTAAGACTCATCTTTGGCTAACTCAGCTTTGAGAACCTTCAGCGCGACGTTTCTATCGAGAGAAATTTGCTTGGCCAAGTAGACGTCCGCCATTCCCCCACGGCCAAGCCGCCGGAAAATTTGATAGTCACCGATCTCTCGACCGGTCAAATCAAACGAAGGTGGTGTTCCTGGCGGTTGGAAGTTCATCAGAGCTCGAAGCTTTGGGCGCTGGCTAAAAAAGAATCAATACGTATACAAAAAAAGGAGTGTTCACTGATATCTATGCTGTCTAATTCGAGTTTATCTGGCAGACAGCGATTTTCATATTTCTTCAGCTTAAAAAAACCTGAAGAACGTTTCGACTTGCATTGTTTCGACTTGCATTATTGGTTGTCAGCAGATGGTTTCAAATTAAGTGCTTTGTCCATGTTAGCAGAGATCTCTTTGAGGCGGTTCAGATCACCTTTGTCGACTTCTGCTGCAGCCCAACCGTAATAGTTGATTTCAACAAGCGCTTTTCTAACGTCGGACCAGTCGATGTCGCCTTCACCAATATTGGTAAATTGGGATTTGGCTCTGGAGAAGCCTTTCAAATCAAGTTTTACCACACGACGACCCAGCTTACGGATCCAGTCGCCGATGTTTCCATATTTCCAGTGATTGCCTACATCGAATTGCATCGCAACCCATGGCGAATTAAGCTCGTCCACAAACTTGATGAATTGGGCGGCCGTTTGATTGTGATCTCCATCGTGATCATAGAGAAATTGATTCCAAACGTTCTCGATAACAATATGAATTCCCAACTCGGCACACAGGGGAAGGGCTTTCGAGATATTCTCGATCGCACGTGGCCAGATTTCGTCGATCGTTCCGTCGCTGCCTTTCCCTACAACCAGCAGCGCCGTGTTCCCGCCGACAGCATGTGTATCTCGGATTGCGGTTTGCAAGTCGTTGAGGGCTTGAGCTCGAACATCGACTTTTGGGCTGGTGTGGCGAACCTTCCAATGGGTCGAACACACGGTCCCATCGACCGGCAAGCCCGATTGTTTGATCGCCGTCCTTGTTTCCTCAACGTCCATGCCCGGTGAATTCATTTCGATTCCATCAAAACCTGCAGCCTTGGCGGCGACGAACTTGTCGGTCAAAGAGCCTTGGACGTCAACCATGTTGATTTTCAACGACTTAAAAATCCTGCCCGCAAGTGAAACGTCTTGTCCAGAAACGTCTTGCCGGGAAACGGTCGGCGGCGAGTGCGTAGCTTGGCCGGTTTTCGGCGCCAATGACTGGGCAACGGCTGCCAATGGGCTCGCGACCAAAGCCGACGAAGTCGCTTTAACAAACAGCCGTCGGCTAACGCTTGAATTACTCATGACTTTCTCTCGAACTATTTTGAGGACCAGCGTCTGACTTCGAAGCAAATCGAAACCCGACGCGTCAGTGAGGGCGAAGCGACTACTGACTCTGCCCTCGCTCACGCGTCGGGTTTCCATAAAGTCAGTCTTTCTAGCCGTTTCGGCGCTACCACGGATGAACCGCCACTAACGGTGGCTAGCGCTAAAACTGCTGGTATTGCTGGGCCATGATTCCAAAAATCAAAGCGTGGAGCCAAAGGAGACTTTGCGACTAGATCACCAACCGCAATCTAGTCATCGCCGCCGTGTTCGATCTTAGGCCAGTACTCATCGAACCCACCGTCTTTGAGAAAGTCAGGACTGTTGTCCAAGTCATGACATTCCTTGCAAGCGCCATTGCGAGCTTGCTCAAGAGTAATGACCATTTCTTGGGCCAGTTTCTTCAACAGTCTTTCATCAACCGGTCGCCCTTTGGATTTTTCTTCCTGGATTGCCACGTGAGCCGAACCGGGACCATGACAATTCTCACAACCGTTGCCTGTAAGATGCTCATCTTTAATCGGGTTGACTAAACCAGTTTTGTAAGGGAAGAAATTCTGCGGATTCCAACCAGTCCCATGGCAGCTCATGCACTCGGGATCATAATCACGCTGCACCCAGACCCGGTTGTCGTTGGGATTTTCAGCCAAATCCTCGGTGGCTTCTGAGTGAGGCCCCCAGTCTCCATCAACTCCATCTTTCCAAATATCGTACTCTTCCCCGTGGCAATCAGCACACGCATCGGAGCCGACAAACTTGTGCCCCGAAGGATGTTCGCGCGGGCGAATGTCAGCCAATGTTCCCGCGATCCAGCGATCTTTGAGCTCGGCTTGATACGCTTTGAACACGCGCTTGATGGCGTCAGAGTCCTCATAGCGGTGGTCCAGTTCAACGCGCTCGTAACGCATCGGATTTTCGGCGTCGCCGGCAAACACACCGACCAAACCAACATACATGCCTTTGACTCCCACCTGAATCATCGAAGTACTATGATTGCCTGCCTTGATGACTTCGGGATGCAGTGTAGGGTCGCCAGCTCCGCCCGCGGTTACCAAAACATTGAAAACCGGAAATCTCTTGGCGAGTTTTCGACAGTTGTTAAGTGATGTGAATGCAACGAGTACTTTTAAATCACATTTGGCCTGATTCATTCTGGCAATTACCGGCCCAAGTGATTCTTCGGCGGCTTTGAGGTCAAGCCCGGATTGCTTGACACCTTCGAGGTGTTCGTTTCCAAGCAGCGTCGTGACGCCTATTTTTTTTCCGTTCCGCTCAATGATTTGAAACGGTTTGACCTGACCTAAAACCTGAACATTGGCACTGGTGAACGGGTTCTGGTCCGGCATGTTGTTGGCCATTTTTTGAGCGACATCGATCGCCGAAAGCTTGAGGTCATCAGGCCCCAATCCAATTACATCGTATTTCATCTCTTTGGAGAGAGCTTCGTAAGTCCTCATCAACTTGATCTCAGGCTGATCGCCGATACGCCGAACCTGGTTACCCGCGTCGATGGCAACCACTGGCCAGCCACGTTTTTCAAGGAGCTTCTTGACCGAGTGCCGGCGCATCAAACCGCCTTTTTGGCGCTCCAGGGTAATGCATCCACAAGGTTCGATGTAGCCGTGCTGACGCCCTGTAACAAAGAGGACGAAGTCGGGCTGAGGCCAGTCCTTAACAAGGTCTTCCGCTTTTCCAACTTTTTCGCCAGAGAGATCATTCTCTTGAGTCGAATCAGAAACTGCGCTGGGTCCAATCGGATCTGAGGCTGGTCTCATTGAACCCATCGCTGCCAGCGATACAACAAAGATGAGACCGAGTAATAGAAACCTTACGGGGATGGAAGCTTTCATAGAACATTCGCAGGGTCACTACGCCTTATGATTTCCTAACTGGGTGGACCGCCCACCTGACCGGCGAAAGGCTTTCGCATGTCGGAAGCTGATACAAGCAGCAAATATCGGCCCACAAAGACCTTTGGTACCTAGCAAGAATACCGATACTGGCCAACTAGGTAAATGGCAACGTTGGGGTGAATTGCAGTCTGAGGCACGACATTGAAACCGTCACCCTCACCAAAGTATTGACAATCACCCAATTTGGCCACGTTCTGGCCAGCACGGCTACCTCATAATATCAGATTTTGAAACGGCTGCTATGATTCCCGGCCATTCAATAGCAATTCCAAATAACTGGTCTTAATTGCCCCCGACAATCCAACCTGCTGGGCCAGTGAACTCAGCGTTTGCTTGGCAGACTCGACATCACCATCGTCTTCAATCACCAACTCGACTTCAACAAACGAACCGACTTCATCGACTTGGTCGAGGCAAATCTCGACATTTTTATCCTGCCACAAAATCGTCATCGTCTCCCGACGCTTTGAAACTCTCGCGACTGCAACAAAGCCGATACCGATGAAAGCCTGTTTAAGCTGTTCGGCGCAAGCGGCCGACTCCAAAGGCATTTCGATTTCATGACGAATCTTGGCGAACGCATCAAGGCCAGGACCCTTATACGTCATGAAATAACGCCCGTCACTGTTGCGAATCCTTAGTGCCTTATCCTGCTTGGCAAAATCTCGCAGTGGATCATTGAGATATTCATCGGATTGGACATTGACTAAATGCCCAACTGCTCCCATGGCAACGAACCGATCGCGCACCGACTCAAGCGTCTCAGGCAGCTGAATCTCAAATTTCAATTCGACTTCAATCATGGTCAGCCTTGTCAGAATTCTCTCTTTCAAAATCGGGCCTTAATTTAACGTGAAGATTTTAAGTCGTGAAAGGGCAGGGTAGAAAGTTAATAATCAGGAAGCGATCATCGGACGGCTATGGCTACGGCCGCGGTTACAAAGCCAAAGGCGGCTATTACTGATAGCCAATTGAGCAGCATCCAAATATGCTTGGGTCAACTGAAAAACTGAAACCAAGAGAGTCCAATTCGAATGGGCTTGGTTTTTTTTATTTCTTTCTTCCGTGGGATACGCATGGAATTGTGACAGGATTGACAGGATGTTAAACCGCCCCGGGCCTGAGTTTGGTTGGCAATTG
>CAYSQZ010000082.1:0-18378 GCA_964433035.1 uncultured Pirellulaceae bacterium
TCCTTCAATCCTGAAATGAATAGCCAAACGGGTGCCATGCTTCACGCTTGCGTGAAGCATGCTTACGCGAGCGTAAACATGGCACCCGTCAATTCAGATCTGACAGACCACTAGCTACTGCGATTGATTATGAGATTCCTTGTCAACAATCTTCCAAAACTCTGGCTCAGCATGCAATCGAACCGATAGACCTTCATCTGGCGTTTCAGACGTTGCTGACTCAGGCCCGCCGGCTCCGAAAACCGTGTAGTTTGCAAGTCCTCTGGCAGTGTAATTGCCGTTACCCACAAATTGACTGAGATAGTCGAGCGACTCCACGTTGTTTCCTTTATGCGACTCGATTGCCGCCAAGTGCAACAATGAGTTGCCACGGTAGCGAGCAAACTCTTTGGCTCTTTGGAACGCCTGTTTTGTCTCAACACTTAGCCGTTCGTGATCAGCGCGAAGTTTGTCGGCCAATTGTTCGGATTCTTCAGTCGAAGCGTTCGATTTTTGGGCTTCGTCAATTTTTACGATAGCTTCCTCCAACGACTGGTAAACTTGATTGCGTTGGTTATCAAGGCTTGACGCAAACTTATACCAAGCGTGACCGTTGTAGGGATCCTTTTCTGTCAGGCTCTGAAAATCTGCCGACGCAGCCTCCCAATCCTGATTTCTAATCGAAATGTCAGCACGCTTGCGCGCATCGGAAAAATCTGAGTTGCCTACTGGCTCCTTATCCAGTTGGCTCATCGTAACGGTAAGAAAATAAAACGCTCCGCAAAATCCGAGCAGCAAAGCGAAATCGCGAATGAAACGTTTTAGCGTCATCGATGGAGAAAGCCAGATTCACAATTTAAAACAGAGACCAGCAAACGCAGTCGACGTGAGACAACAAGTTTACGGTTCACGCAGCACCAATTTGTAATCCGTGCCATTTGATATGGTCTAACCAGACCTACCTTGCACCGCGCATGCTCTTGAAGTACTCCTGACCATGTTCGCGACGGGACTTGGGTAGTTTCATATCCTGCAACGGATCAGAATCCTTGCTCATCGACGCCTTGACCAGTTCACGGGTCTCGCTTACCGATCGCCCCGAAATATTTTCGCCATCAGCGTCACCAGTGACAACCGTTTCGCCTTTTTGAAGATTGCCTTTGTCGCGAGTCTTGAACTTACCGATGTTTTCCTTTTCAAGATGCCGCTTGCCGGCTCCCCGTCCGCTACCAGTAGCCCAATCACCTCTTCCGGGTTTGTCACCATCACCGCCGCCGGCACCAAACTGCATCTGGTTTTTGAGATCCTCGGCCAGATCCTGCAAGTCTTCAAGGTCTTCCAGATCCTGCAACTGTTGCTGCATGCCCTCGATTTCTTCCGCCAGTTCCTCAAGCGACTGACCGGCGGCCTGGGCTTTCTCTTGAGGGGATCCTTCGCCTGGTTGCTGGCCACCTTTTTGACCGGGTTGTTTTTGACCGTTGGCACCTGGCTTCATGCAATTGGCACACTTCTTCAACTGGTTGGCCATCTTCTTCATTTTGTCCTGCTGTTTATCCATGGCCTTCTTCTGATTCAGCTTTTCCTGAAGCTTGGCGGCTTTGTCGAGATCGCCGGACTCGACAGCTTTCTTGATCGCGTCTTCAAGTTTCTTTTTGTCGGCTTCGTGCTTCTCAGCAATGTCTTTAAGCTGCTTGGCCATGTCTTCCATGTCCTTGGCCAGCTTCTTCATTTCGACCTTGCTGAGTTTTCCGGACTTTAACTTGTCCGCCAGTTTTTTGATCGCCTTCTTGGCGGCTTCCATGTCGCCTTCGCTCATGGCGTTGGCAAGTTCTTTGGCCGGGCCGGTTCCGGAGTCCTTGAGCTTGTTCAAACTTTGGCGCAGATCCTTACTGTTTCCGACCTCTCGCTGTTTGTCTTCGATCTGCTTTTTGATGTCGTTGAGCTTAACCAGCGATTGCTTTTTGTTGCCCATGTTTCCGTCTTCGAGAAGCTTGTCGAATTTCTCTTCCAACGATTTGACATCTTTGTCGGCGTCCTTGAGACCTTCGGTTAGCCGCCGTTCCCGTTTCTCCTCAATCTTCTTCTTGAATTCAGTAACAACAACTTCTCGTTTCTTTTTGGCGATCTCACTGCTTTCACCGGCCAAGGCATTCTTTTCAGCATTGGGAATGAACATCAACCCAACCAAAAGCGCAATTGGGATCAGCGGCAACAGCGCTCGCCAATTCGGCTGAAAGGGAAACTCATCTCGAACATCGATGGTTTGGGCACGACTCTCTGCATCGGCAACGAGCGCTTGTCCGGCCTTGGTGTCGGCTTCTTCCGCACTTAGCGACATCGCACTGGAGAGCCGTTCTTTGAGACCGAAGCGCTTGTCGACTTCAACCGCTACATCCATCGAAGAGCTTTTGCTTTTCCAAGTCAAAACCGCAGCCGTCAAAAATCCCAAGACCGCGCCACCAATGATCCAGGAATAAACCCAAGCGTCATGATGGTTCTGAGACTGAAGAAAATCGAGGTGCCAGATTTTTGGAATCGCCATTCCAACGACAGCGACCAACAATCCACAAAAAGCTGCCATCGTCAGCATGCTGAAAAATTTGCCCGTGACAACTCGACGACGCGCACGTCTGACTTGCTGGTTGATTTCGTTCACGATATTCTCCCAAATTTGAAGACAACTTTGGCTCCACCAGCAATCCTTGTCGGCTCATTGCCAGACTGCCAAGCGGGTCTGATGCCGCTCTAATGACAATATATATCACTATCGTCCTTAGTGGCTCATTATAGGGCGACATTTTTGTACAATGCTATTGAGAATTCGATCTCCTGCCGAAAAAGCTTGCATATCTTGATTTTAAGGGTTATCTAAAGCGGCAAGTTTCAGTTAGCTCAGTAGACACTCATCGATAGTAAACTGGATTCATGACATCCATCGACTCAAATCCGATTCAGCCGCAAAGCCCACTCGAGAAGGCCGAGGATCGAGGTTTAGGGACAGACAACGAAAGCACATCAGTTCTCCCTGGGCCCAGGGTCTTCCCCAACGCAGACGTTGTCATCTACGACGGTCAATGTGTGTTCTGCACCAAACAGGTTAGCAACTTGCTGAGGCTTGATGGAAAGAATCGGCTGGCGTTCGTTTCGTTGCACGACGAGTTCGTCGCGGAGCAGTTTCCTGATCTTGGTTTCGATCAGTTGATGAAACAGATTTACTTGATCCCAAGTGCAGGTGAAGCGGGCTACAGTTCTAAGCGACTTGGCGGCGCCGCGGCAGTTCGCCATTTGACTTGCCGGCTTCCCAAGCTGTGGATCATGGCGCCACTGATGCACATCCCGTTCACGATGCCATTCTGGCAATGGGGCTACATGCAGATCGCCAATCGCAGGTACAAAATCGCTGGTAAGTCAGAACCACAATGCGATGAGAATGGGACGTGTGATTTGCATTTCAAGGATTAAGAAAAAATCCAAAGTAGTTGCCGCTCCCGGTGCAGATCGGTTGGTTGTTAGGGAGCAGTTGGATCTAAACCACCTCCTCGCCGATTAGGCGGCTCGCGGAGTCCGTAACCAAAGCCTGACAGGAAATTTTCGTTGAGTTCCTGCAACAACGATTGAGCCACGCGTCGAGTTACCGTTTTCATCAAACAGATCTCGGAGAAACCGATCAGCCTGATAAGCTAAACCGTTTCTTTGTTCGCCCAGTCGACGAGTTCCTCAAACTGCTTGCCAAAATCGTTTTCGCTGGTTCCCAGCGGCGACTTAAAAAAGCTCGACAGGAACGTTAGCTGACCCGTTTCGCCTTTTCGAGACGCCAGTTCGGTAAACCGAAAGAGATCCAACACCAGCGGCGCAGCCAGAATCGAATCGCAACCTTGCCAGGTAAACGTCATGATCATCGGCGTGCCCAGGAACCCGCGAAAATGAATGTGGTCCCAAGCTGTCTTCCAATCGCCAAGGCTTTTGATGTATTCGATACTGATATGCGTCTGCGGATCGTAACCGAGAATCTGGCCTAGCAAGCGGTCTTTACTCACGACTTTGGTTTCTTTGTTGATCGGGTCGTCAAGTACTTGCCCGTCCATGTTGCCAAAAATATTGTGGCCAACCCAACTCATGATTTCGAGATTTCGTTTGGCGAAGGCCGGAGCCAGAACGCTTTTCAAAAGCGTCTCACCGGTTTTCCCATCGTGGCCCATGTGGCAGGTCGAATTGGCAATCGCCAGTTCGTTGATCGCCGCAGGGCAACTGCCCAGTGAAGGGGTAAAGTTGATAAACGGAAAACCCTTTTCCAGCGCTGCAATCGCATACAAAGAACTCGGCGGCAATTGGGAGTTCGGGCTCGAGAGCGTCGACTCCATCTCGGCCCAGGTTTGTGGAAGCGACTCCAGGTCAACCGGAGGTTCGGTCGAAGCAACGTTGACAACGATGATTTGATCAAGTTGATTGCTTTGGGCAAACTCGGTGAGGTCGGATTGAATTCGGCCGATCGCTGCCCGTGCAGTATCGTCGCTTGAAACATAATCCTTGTCGGAAATTTTTCCAATCGTTTCGCCAACATTGAGGATGACGCCCGGGCGAACATTCTTATCAAACGCTTCAAGTTCTGACTCGCACTTGATAATTAGTTCTCGGCTGATTGCCGGAGTCGCGCCAGCCAGCAAGAGGGCTTCGGTTCGGCTATCCGTTTTGCGGATCTCATGTCCACCAATGACGATGTTGGACCAGTCAATAAAATCCAACGACGCAAACTGATCCAATTCGCTTACCAGACCAGACCTCTGAGTTGCCTGAAGTTTTAACGCAGAAAGGCCCACTGCAACTGTTGTTGAAACGCCACCGTGAGCGCCAATCAACCATAATCCGACTTGTTTTGACATATATCTTAAAAGCGAAACTGGAGAACGCAGTGCAAATTGACTGCGAGCCCAAACCGGGCAAAGCGTAATTCAGGTGGTGTTATGTTTGAATAGACCCACGATTATTACTGGCCCGCTCCAACCTCGCAATGATTAACTCAGAACACACTTCGCCAGTCGAGCCGAAACGAGTCAAAGTATCGGTGAGATATGATTCGGATAGACCTCAGTTGCAAAAATAGCGAACAGGCGGTGACACCAAATTCTGTCGTGATAAATTAGGGGTTTGATAATTCTAAAGGCTCGCTGCGAGAGCCAGATTTGAGACTGTAAAAGGCCATAAGATGTTTGAATCCGCCCCGTTGAATCCCCCCGACGCAATATTTGGTTTGATCGAACAGTTCAAGAAGGATTCTAACCCTAACAAAATCAACTTGTCGGTTGGGGTCTATCAAGACGAATCGGGTTCAACGCCAGTAATGAAGTCCGTCCGCATGGCGGAGCAGAAACTACTTGAAGCCGCAGGCACCAAAAGCTACCTGCCGATCGACGGACCGGCCCGCTACAACGAGGCAATAGGGCGATTGATACTTGGTGATCTTTACGATCAAACCGGCGTTAATAGCGTATCGGCTCAAACGCCTGGTGGAACGGTTTCGCTGCGATTGGCCGGCGAGCTGCTACGTCGCGTGTTTGGCGTGGACACCATTTGGATGAGCAATCCGACATGGGCCAATCATCCCAAGATCTACGGTGCGGCGGGGCTCAATGTCGAAAATTACAATTACCTTGACGAACAAGGCACGCGTTTGGATTTTGATCGCTTGATCGGTTCGCTTGACAAGGCCAAGCCCAAACAGGCGATTTTGTTGCACACCGTTTGCCATAACCCGACCGGCGTCGATCCAACTCCGCAGCAATGGGAGCAGCTTTGCGAGGTCATCCGTCAGAAGGAATTGTTCCCGGTATTCGATTTCGCTTACCAGGGTTTTGGAACTTCATTGGATGACGACGCGTTTCCGATTCGCAAGTTTGTTGAGTCGGGCGGCGAAGCGTTGGTTTGCAATTCGTTTTCCAAGAACTTTGGCCTGTATGCAGAGCGCGTCGGTGGAATCACCGCTGTTTCCAAAGACGCCGAAGTCGCCAAAGCGATGCTCAGTCAGATCAAGTTGACCATTCGCACGATGTATTCCAACCCGCCTCTGCATGGTGGAGCCATTGTTGACACCGTTTTGAACGACGCTGAGCTTAGGAAAGTTTGGGAGACGGAATTGACCGAGATTCGCAATCGTATCTTACAATTGCGGGCCGATTTTGTAGCTGCAATGCAGTCGCGAATTCCGGATACGGATTTCCAGTACATTCTCGATCAGCGTGGGATGTTTAGCTACTCTGGTTTAACAGCCGATCAGGTCGGCAAGTTGATGAACGAGCATGGCATTTATGCTTTGAAAAGCGGGCGAATCAATATCGCCGGTATCAACAGTGGTAATCTTGATCAGATATGCGATGCGATTGCTGAAGTGATTTAGATGTTTGATGTCGCAATGGCTGCGACGGGAACGTGGCGGTTTGTAAATGTTTCGATCAAAGTGCGCGGCCTGTCTACGCTGTGCGTGAAACGGTCCTCCCCGATCAAAGCTGATTTCATCGTCTTTTCTTGAAGCTCCAGAGGGAGCGTGACTGAATTCGAGAGCTAATACGGATACGCGGTAATCACCCGGTTGCCGTTGGCCAAAATCAATTTGACCCTATAAAGCGGTGGCTTGCCTTTACTGTTTCCACTTTTGCCGCCCTTGTATCCAATCTTGCGTTCCATGTCGATCACGTGTGCCATGTTGCCACGGGATTTTTCAGAGTCGACGCGGTTGGATTTTGACTTCACCAATTCGTAAGCTTCATCGATCAACCGAAACACATCGTCGCCGTTGGCATGAAATACACCATGGGTTCCGGGGCGGTTGGGCTGGTCTTGAGCGTGTCTCAGGACGTGTTCGGTGCGGTGTTCTCCCCTGCTTCCCATTGAGTAAACCAGACCTGCAGGCGATCTTAAATCCTTGCCTCCTGAAGAAACCAGAAAACCTCCGGAGTTGGAGCCTGATTGTTTAAGCGGTTTAAACCTTTCGCCATGGTTTTGATTTGAGGCATTTCGGTTTCCGTCGGGAAAGTCAACAGAGTAATCGTGCTTGTCGGTCTGTTGATTTGCTGCGCGGCGATCAGGCGCAGGGCCGGCAAAGTTTTTGGAGTAATAGTTGTAGCCAATGATGCACAGCAAGATTGCGCCAAAGGCAATTTTCTGCCAATTCATTTTTTTGGAAGATTTTGACTGGAAGTTCATCTGGTTGCCGATCGGCTTGGCGGAAACTTAAATTGAAATACATTTTCCGCAATCTAGCCGGATCTGGCAAGGCAATTCAGGATGACCATGGTCCCCTTTGGCTGTTCCAATGAGATTTAATCTGCGATTGGAAGCAACCTTTGCCGCTTGAACACCAAGCCCGGATTTTGGAGCGGTTCGCCATAGAATCCGGGGCCAGCTGCCCAAACGGCCGGAAAAATCACAGCTTCTCCGCCATGGAGCGAGATACGCTTCTTCGGTGGAGCCAACTACATTTTATTCCGCTGACGGTCATCGTACCTTGGTGCCCAGTGGAACTCGGGTCGGCGTGGAGTTTTCGCGAGCGATATTGATCGCATCGCGACCAGGCTGAGAAGTACCTGCCAGGAAGTTGTCGATTTGAGCATCTGTTCTCAGCGTTTGAAATCTAGTGCTCATCGCCAAGCGCATTTTCTTTTCCAGAATCATCTTGTGAAGCTCTTCTTTGACCGCGTCGAAATCGGTGACAACCGGCTCGGTCTGCCCCAAGCAAAACAAAATAACCCAGTGCTCACCGACCTGGACGACTTTGGATAGTTCGCCTGGTTGAAGACTGAACGCCTCTTTCTCCAACTCTGGTCGTCCACCGTGTTTTTGAATTGGAGGCACTGCTCCGTAGTTGGCTTTGGAAGCCGGTTCGATGGAGTACTGGTGAGCCAATTCTCCAAAGTACTCGCTGGTTGCATTTGCACTGGCCATGTTCCAGGTTCTCAGCGCCGAGCGATGGTCGTTACAAACGATGGCTTTGACTTCAACTCTCGGTCCATAATTGGCTTCAAATCCCTTAGTCTCGTCCTCAGGTGTGACTTCAACAGTCGAGGCGACCAACTTCTTCAATGCGACAGTCGGCCAGACTTCGTCCTCGATGTAAAACTCTTCCTTGGAAGGATCATTTTTGGTCACATAAGCGAGCCATTGTTCAACGTTGACTGATCCATCTTTTTTGAGATGGCCGATCGACTCTGCCGCACGGCTAATTTCGGCGTTTAGATCTGACTTGCCAACTTGCAGCCCGCTTTGCTTAAGCGCCTGCATCAGCAACATACGATTGATTTCCGTTTCCAGCATCTCTGAACCGAATCGGTTGATGCATTCTTCACCGACTTGATTTTTGAGGATTTTCGCTCCGTCAACGGTAGCCGCAACGCCGGGCATCTGTTGGCTGAGCTGCTGATCGTTCATCACATTGACGATTTTGGCATTCTTCATCATCTGCTGGAGCATCTGGCGAGCCGACTCTGTCAGTTTGGTTCGTGACAGCTCTTCGATCAGTCGCTCATGGGCGATCGCTGTTTGCTCGGGTGTTAACGTTTCGGCCGGAAAGATCTTCTCGCAACGCAGTACAATGAACTTTTCGGCCAAGGAGAATACTTCGGAGACTTGTCCCGGCTCCAGACTGAAAGCGATCTCTTCAAATTCGGGAAGCTGGAAATTCCTGCGAACTGGCGGAAGCAGACCACCGATCGATTTGCTGTTCAGGTCCAGCGAAAACGTCTTGGCCAATCGCTCAAAGTTCTCGGGGTTGGCAACGACTTGATCGCGAATTTGGGTGGCTTGGTGTTGTGAGTCCACGACGATCTGCCGGACTTGGACTCGTGGCCCAAACTCCGAATCCATGCGACGGTTGATTTCCTCGGGAGAGACCTGAATATTCTTTGAAGCCAGACGCCGAATCGCGAGCTCGTGCCAGATGATATCGTTTTTCAAGCGGTCAACCGAGATATTACGTCGGCCACAAATCGTTTGAATGTATCGCTCGCCTGACATGCCAAAGTTTTTGGCTTTGGCAACGATTTCGTCGTTAACATCTTTTTCAGTGATGTTGATTCCATTTTTCTGGCAATGTTGCAGGACAAGCATCTTCTTGACCATGGCTTCCAATACCTCTTTGCCAAAACGTCGCATGCATTCATTGGCGATCTGATTTCGCGTGACTTGTTGGCCGTTGACAACCGCCAGCGTTTGAATCTGTTTCTGGGCTGATGCTACGGGAGTGTTTTGCCCCGGTTGCTGAGCAGTTGCCGTTTGAAGAACTGAAGTCAGAGCCAATCCAATCAATGCCAAACTAAGCACCAAGGTCGTCGTGAATTGGGATGATGTGAATCCAGAATGGGTTGTTGATATTTTTCTGGCGCTGTTTTTGGCAGTTGGGGCCATGACGGTTTCTCCATAAACCTGACTCTTACAATTAAGATTGCCCAAAGCAAAAGACTGGAGAACACCAGCTGCGTTTTGCATTTCCAGCAGGACATCGGGCAATAGGAGCTTCAGGGATCACTGACGCTAGTAGCGGGTCAGCCATGCCCGGAAACAACTCCTTCGAGGCGGAGTATAGATGCGGATTTTCACCGAGGTCAATACAAATGCTGAGCCTGATCGACCACCAGTAAAGTTGTGAAGCAAGGCGATGAATCACCAGCGTTTTGCGGTGATGTTAAGCTCGGGAGTAAAAGCTAAAACGAAAGCCGCTAGCAAAAACAAAGCGGGGCCCTGGGAAGAAGGGCCCCGCCGCGAGTCAGTTGCAAGGATGTTTACTAAGAAAATATCATTTGGATTTCATGATCACTATTCCGGAAAGGGGTTGAAAAGGCTCTCGCCGGGAGCGGTTTGACTACTGCCTTCAATACTGCCTTCTAATAGTGGCACCGTCTCGCTTTGCTGCGGATAACTTGCTGGGTGAAAAACCGACTGGCCAGAATTTTCGCGGCTTGCCGAGTCATCCTCTATTGGTTCCTCTTCATCCATCCATTCGTTCTCCTCGTCCTCCCATTGATCGAGGTCATCCTCAAAATCTTCTGCTGTTTCCTCTTCCGCCTCTTCTTCCAATTGGTCATCTTCGAAAGGTTCGAAGGTGCTTTCCACCATATCTTCGTTGCCATGATGGTTATGGTAGCTACCTTGATCGTAAACACTTGGAGCACCATGAATTCCAAATCCATGGTGGTTCCTGTTGGGAGCGGCATAAACCGAGAAGGGAACCCCTTGATAAATCGGACGGTTTTCAAGATTGTTCAGATTGAAGGATTGAAAGCTCTGTTGTTGAAACTGCGGCAGTTTCGAGATCAGCATCGAATTGTGGGCGTTCCACGGATTGTAATAGCTCGTATCTGGTCCCGGAGTGCAGCGGTGATAGCCTGCACTAAAACCGTCACCTAACCAGCGAAGAGGTTTTTGGAACGGTTGTGCTGAAGCGACACTGGTTAGCATTACCGCGACTGCGATTGCAGCGAAGGCTATCTTGGCTATTTTTGCAAAACCCATTTTGTTTCCCGACTCGTTAGACAACTGCTGAAACGCAACACATCATCGTTTTCGTCAGTAGCCTGCTAAATACTTCAAGCGAACTAAAGCGAATCAGTGCTACATCAGGATCTGGGTCCAGTCGTAGTAAAAGCGCCAGTCGAGATCGAAGTCTGAGTCATTCGGTTGGGGTAAAGTTTGCGGGGGTAAAAGCCTGAATTTCCGGTAGGTTTGAAACCACTACAGCCAAATTTAATCGGCCAAATTGAGCAACGTGTCGCGGTGAGTCGTTCCTTTGACCTTGGAAACGACGTCATCTTTGGAATCGAACTTTCGATCGGGCCCAGCGCTGCGGATCACACCATGGCCAATTTCGGCGTCATACCTTAACACTTCACCCCAGGGGTCCACGTGCTTGAGTACTAGCATGTTGGCGTCGATATCGTTGGGAAGATCTCCCTGATTTTGGTCTCGATACTCAACCAACTCTTCAGTTGCCAAGCTCAACAAGCCATGAGTCTGATTGACTTGATGGCGTATCTTTGCCTGCTGCTTAGCGGCTTGACGAGCGTGTTGGTGGTGCCGAGCATTTGCGATTCCACCCAATACCAGCGATGTTGCCAAGCCAATTCCAACCAGGGAAACAATCGTTCCTGTCAGCGCCATCTTTCTTCCCGGTCGACGCAGTCCGATGACGCTTATTAGTAACGGCACCGGCGAAAGAAAACCTGCCGAGAGCAAACCAACCAACGACATCCACATGCCGTTAAAACCCCACCAATTGAATTTTTGCCGAGGGGGCAGGGGACGCTCAAATCCAATGTAGACTGGTTCAAGGACTTGGGCGGTAGCTGAGGCACGCTGGTTGAAAGGGATGTGAAACGGCATTTCGAATCTCCTCGCTTCGCTGATCTGGGCAACATGTGATTGGCAAATTGGCCAACCTCAGGTCATATTCGCGGCGAGAGCTCCGAAATTGGGAACTTTTTTGATTTATTTTTGACTACTTTTTGTGAAATTTCGTGGTTCAAAAAGCCCAGTCAAGCCAATCATTTGCGACTCGACTTAAATTTAATCGCAGTGCCTTTTCCTTGGCCTTCCGGTATTTCTACTTTCCGCGAGTCGCCACCAGGTAGCGTTTGAGTTCCTGTTTGACTTTTGGGAAAAGCAGGAACAGGCCAATCATATTGGGAAATACCATCGCGAAAATCATCGCATCGGAAAAGTCGATGACCGAGCCCAACGAAATGGCCGCACCGATGACAACGACAATGCAAAACAGGACTTTGTAAGTCAGGTCGGCAGCAGTGCTGCGGCCAAACAAATACTTCCACGATTGCAAACCGTAGTAAGACCACGAGATCATCGTCGAGAATGCAAAGAGTACAATTGCGATCGTAAGAACGTAACGGAATCCCGGCAACACGCTGTCAAACGCCTGTGATGTTAGATCAACACCACCGATACGCTCGCCGGCGATCAAAACCTGTTTGGCTTCCACGTCTCCGTATTCGAATAGCCCGGTTGAGTTGTACAACACAATCACCAGCGCGGTCATCGTGCAGATAACTACGGTGTCGATAAAAGGCTCCAGCAACGACACGACGCCTTCGGATGCCGGGTATTTTGTTTTCACCGCCGAGTGAGCGATAGCCGCCGAACCAGCGCCGGCTTCGTTGGAAAAAGCAGCTCTGGTAAAACCCTGAATCACGACGCCGATCAATCCGCCCAGTCCTGCAGCTGGAGTAAACGCACCGCCGATGATTTCCGATACCGCGGCTGGAATGTGAACGATGTTCATCAAGATAATGATCAACGCCGCAGCGACGTAAATGAACGCCATGAATGGAACAATCTTTTCAGTAAACTTGGCGATGCGCTTGATACCGCCAATGATGACCACTCCAACCAATGCCGCCATGACCAAGCCGATGATAAACCCCGCATTGCCATCGCTGGGTAGATCGAACATCGTTTTGATTTGCTGGGCCGCCTGGTTGGACTGAAAAGCGTTACCGCCTCCGAAAGAGCCGCCGATGCAGAGGACCGCAAACAGAATCCCGAACACTTTGCCCAGCGGGCCGATTCCTAAGTCTTTGAATCCTTTTTCAAGATAGTACATCGGGCCACCATGAACGGTGCCTCGATCGTCAATGTCGCGGTACTTTACTCCCAACGTGCATTCAACGAATTTGGTTGACATCCCCAGCAGTCCACAAACGATCATCCAAAACGTTGCGCCCGGCCCGCCAGTCGCGATCGCGACCGCCACGCCCGCGATGTTACCAAGCCCAACCGTTCCTGAGACCGCGGTGGCGAGGGCCTGGAAGTGGGTGACCTCGCCTTCATCGTCCCCGTGACCCGCCGAAGTCGTCTCTGTTTGGCCACCTGTTTTGGGCGGACTGTACGGATTTTTGTTTCTGCTTTCATCTCCAATCGTGTCGACAAGATCCCCGTCTACTTCGTTGACAGCAACGTTCTTGATGCCAGAATTGGGATCGTGATCAATCGCGTCGTATTTACCGCGAACAACGTTGATGGCAAAAGGCAGTAGACGAATATTGATGAAGCCGAAAACAATCGTGAAAAAGGTGGCTCCAAACACCAACAGAAGCAAGACGAACGGGACCGAGTGCTTGCCGATGGTAACTGGCGTGAACACAATTCCGCCCCAAGCATCTGCCAGAGGTTTGAAGGCTTGGTCAATTTTTGCGTCCAACCCGATGGCTTGGTCCGCTGCTACCGCTGGAGCCGCGCCAGCTTCAGGAGCAGCATCGGGTTGGTCTTGAGCTTCCTGTGCTGGTGCAGCCAGAACGGTCCCCGTTGCACTGAAACCAAAAACGCCTAACTGCGGCGAAAGAGCCAAAGCCATCGCGATTAGAAGAATCATAGGTCGAAAAGTTTTCGCACGCGAAGGCTGGTAGCAGAGTTTCATTTTTTGGCCTGATTCTGTTTGTGGCTTACATCCGGCCGATTAAGCAGCTGGATTCCAAAGAACCGGTTTTTGTATCGAAGATAACCTCGATCGTCAATCAATTGACTCGTGTTTTCCCGGACTTGATAAATATTGACATATGTGATTGTGAAAAATGTTTTAATTGTTAGGATGAGGAGCACTAGCCGAAGCTCTCATTTTGAGCACGGTCGCAAACGAATCCCAAAACGGAATCAAGTCTCCGATGACCACCCAGCTATCTCCAGGCGATCTGCAACTGATCGAGTCACTTCGGTTGGCTCCGATGTCGATTGCCGAACTTGGTGAAGCGCTGGACGTTTCGGCTAATGCGGTGCGGCAGCGGTTAAATCGGTTGATGGCTGCGGATTTGATTTCACGTCAAACCTGTTCGCAGGGGCGAGGCCGACCGCACCACCGATACGAATTAACCAGCTCAGGTCAGTCAACCGCGGGTGACAACCTTCCTGATCTTGCCAAGGCGCTTTGGCGCGAGATCGAGTCGATAGAAGATCCAAAGGTCAGGCAAACTTTGCTGACTGGAGCGATGCGGCGGTTACTCGAATCATACGAATCTGAAGTCGTTGGGCAGACCATCGAAGATCGGTTGGTCTCAATACAAAAGTTCTTTGATGACCGTGATGTACCGATTGTGATTGAGAGAAACAATGGCTGCGGTCAGCCATCTGGGACACCGACTCTGCGAGTTTTGGAGTGTCCTTATCCAGATATTGATGACCGGGACAACCATTTTTGCGAGCTTGAGAAGCAGTTGTTCGCCAAGGTGATCGGTGGCCCCGTTCAGCTTTGCCAATGTCAAAAAGACGGCGATAGCTGCTGCTCCTTTGAGTCGGTTGAGAAAAGGCTCGAATCCGCTCCTCAAACGTGAATTTTGCCTTACGAATGCGGTTAAAACGCTTAGAATCTAAGGCTAACTGATAACAACAAAAATTATTGATTGAAACCCCTAGCTTAAAAGTAAAAACGATATGTCTGACGTACTTGAAATCAAAGACCTTCACGTCGAAATCGAAGGCAAGCCAATTCTTCGCGGTGTAAACCTCAAACTCACCAAGGGCGAAACACACGCTTTGATGGGTCCCAACGGAAGCGGAAAAAGTACGCTTGGTTTGGTCATCATGGGCCATCCGAATTACGAAGTCACCCAAGGCGATATTTTGCTCAACGGCGAAAGCGTCCTTGAAATGGGTGCCGACGAACGAGCCCGAGCGGGAATCTTCATGGCGTTCCAGCGTCCGATGGCGATTCCCGGCGTGAAGATGGCTGATTTCTTGCGACATGCGACTACCAATGTTCGCAACCCCGATCGCAAAGAAGGCGAAGATCTGATTCCGATGCGTGAGTTCCGCAAGGAAGTCAAGGAAAAGATGTCGCAGTTGCAGATGGATCCTGAGTTTGCACGACGCTACGTCAACGATGGGTTCTCGGGAGGTGAAATGAAGCGAGCTGAAATTCTTCAGTTGGCGATGTTGCAACCGAGCTTTGCAATTCTTGACGAGACTGATTCAGGACTCGACGCGGACGCCGTTCGTTTGGCCAGCCAAAGTATCAACGAGATCGGCCACGGAAAAATGGGTCTGCTTGTGATCACCCATCACGACAAACTTCTGGCTCACAACCCGCCGGAATACGTGCACGTGATCCTCGGCGGCAAAATCGTTGAGACCGGCGGCAAAGAGTTGGCTGAAGAGCTTCACGAAAAAGGATACGAGCGAATTCGTGAGCAGTATCCCGATGCGGCGGCAGTCAATGACGCTGAAGAAGCCGTGGCTACCTAGTAAACAACGGCGAATCAACAAAACAATATACAAGCTAACCCAATCGTTTTGTGAAAGAGTCAATGCGATTTTCCTTCGCGACTCTACTCTCAAGACCAAAATAAACAGGTGACATATGTCGACTGATATCTCCGAAAGCCAAGAACTCAAATCCACTGAGATCAACAAGTACAATTTCAAAACCGAGACCAAAGCGGTCTTCAAGGCTCGCAAAGGTCTTGATGAAGAAATCGTGCGTCAGATCTCAGAGATCAAAGAAGAGCCGGAGTGGATGCTTGAGTTTCGACTCGAAGCCCTCAAGATCTTCAATTCCAAGGCGATGCCTGAGTGGGGCGGCGATATCGAATTGGATTTTCAGGATATCTTTTACTATCTCAAGCCAACCACCGATCAGGGTAAGTCGTGGGATGACGTTCCAGCCGAAATCAAAGACACGTTTGAAAAGCTTGGTATTCCCGAAGCCGAGCGAAAGTATTTGGCTGGTGTCAAGGCTCAGTTCGAATCCGAAGTTATCTACGGCTCGATCCAAAAAGAGCTCGCTGACCAGGGCGTTATCTTTACGGACACCGACACGGCGGTTCGCGAACATCCAGAGTTGCTCAAGGAGTACTTTGGCAAAGTCATTCCGTCGACTGACAATAAATTTGCGGCACTTAACAGTGCGGTCTGGTCTGGCGGTTCATTCATCTACGTGCCTCCGGGCGTCAAGATCACCGCGCCGCTGCAGGCTTACTTCCGAATCAACGAAGAAAACATGGGCCAGTTTGAGCGGACGTTGATCATTGTCGACGAAGGCGCTCAGGTTCACTACGTCGAAGGCTGCACCGCTCCGATGTACACCAGCGAGTCGTTGCACTCGGCCGTTGTTGAAGTGGTCGTCAAGAAGAATGCACGCTGCCGTTACACGACGATTCAGAACTGGGCCAACAATATTTACAACCTGGTCACCAAGCGAGCGTTCGCTTATCAGGATGCAGTGATGGAATGGGTTGACGGAAACCTGGGCTCGAAGCTGACCATGAAATACCCTGCCGTCTACATGATGGAGCCGGGAGCTCGAGGTGAGATCCTGTCGATCGCTTTCTCCAGTGCCGGTCAGCATCAGGATGCCGGAGCCAAGCTGGTTCACTGTGCTCCTGATACAACCGGAACGATTATCTCCAAATCAATCTCCAAGAACGGTGGCCGTTCCAGTTATCGAGGTCTGGCTCGCGTCGAGAAAGGGGCGGTCAACTCAAAATGTAGCGTCGTTTGCGATGCGTTGATTCTTGACCCTGAGTCGCGCAGTGACACTTATCCTTACATCGAAATTGATGAGCAAGATGTGACAGTGGGCCATGAGGCGAGTGTGTCGCGAATCGGCGAAGAGCAATTGTTTTACCTGATGAGCCGCGGTCTTTCAGAGGCAGAGGCCAGCACGATGATCGTTAACGGATTTATCGAGCCGTTGGTCAAAGAGTTGCCGATGGAGTACGCCGTTGAAATGAACCGCTTGATCCAACTGCAAATGGAAGGATCGGTTGGCTAGTTGAGCATTGGCCATAATGCCTGGCGTCACGAAATGTCAGGCATCGACGTCAATCACCGGTTTAAATCACTAACTAATAATCTGAGAACTTAACCTCTAGTCTTCGACGTTACGTCAAAGTCAACAGAAATTACTTACGCCAACGGCGTTAAACCAATAGCCCAAAGTTCTTGAACCTTGGGAAACGAAAACAAAACGAACCCTCAATCCCAACGGGATTGGATCAACCCCGCTTGGGGCTAAATGATACGGGCTCAAAAAAATTTAAAAACGACAATCCAAATGACAACAGCTACAACCGAAAAAATGACATTTACTGACGAAGGATTTCAGTCACTACTTTCCTCGATCACCGAGCCTGCTTGGCTGACCGATCAGCGGAAATCGGCTTGGAATAAATTCAACGACCTCCCTTGGCCCAGTAACAAGGATGAGGAATGGATGCGAACCGACATCCGTCTGTTCAAGCTCGACAAGTTCTCCCTTGGCGGTGCAACCGACCAGTCTGAGTCTGAGAACGTGCTTGCCGACGGCGTCGAAGTCGCCGCCAGCCTCAAGTTTCAAAACGGACAATGCACCGTTGGCCAACCGCTTGATCAAAAGTGGATCGACAAGGGCGTCATTTTTGGAAACCTCGCCGAACTGGTCAACGAGCACGGCGAGCTGATTGAGAAACATCTTAACAAGCTTGTTGATCCAAACATTGATCGCTTCAGTGCCTTGCACGCGGCGACCTGGACCAGCGGAACGTTTCTCTACGTTCCCCGCAACGTCGTGATCGAGCAGCCTTTTCACACTTCAGCGTTGATGGGTGACGCCGGATGCGATTTTGGTCACACATTGGTGGTGATCGAAGAAGGTGGAGAAGCCACGCTGCTGGCCGAGTCAGCCAGTGACTCTCCCGAATCAACAGGTCTTCACTGCGGTGGGATCGAAGTCTACGTTGCCGATCGAGCCAATTTGCGATACGTCAATCTGCAGGATTGGAGCCAGAAGGTTTGGCACTTTGCTCATCAGAAATCAACCGTCGGTCGCGATGCCAATCTTCAGTGGACCGTGGGAGCTCTGGGATCACGATTGGCAAAGGTCAATCAGCACGTCGATCTGACTGGCGAAGGTGCCCACTCGCACGTCAACGGTGTCATGTTCACCGAGAACAAACAGCACCTCAGTTACCACACCCTGCAGCGCCACGTCGCTCCGCATTGTGTGAGCGACTTCCTTTACAAGGCTGCCCTTCAGGACAGCTCTCGCACGGTTTGGCGTGGGATGATTGCGGTCGACAAGGACGCGCAAAAGACGGACGGTTTTCAGCGTAATGACAATCTGTTGCTTTCTCCCAAAGCCCGCGCCGATTCGATTCCCGGTTTGGAAATTCTGGCCGACGATGTTCGCTGTACCCACGGTTCGACCAGTGGTCGGGTTGATGAGGAATTGATTTTCTACGCGATGGCTCGCGGATTTACGCGGAAAGAAGCCATTCGAGCGATCGTGATCGGTTTTTTCCAACAAGTGTTCGATCGTGTTACAATTGAAAGCGTCCGCGAGGCGTTAGGTGATGCGATTGCCAGACGCGTACGCGAATACGAGTAGAGGGCTGTCAAAACGCAATTGGAAACCCGACGCGTAAGCGAGGCGACTCG
>CAYSQZ010000083.1:0-17983 GCA_964433035.1 uncultured Pirellulaceae bacterium
TAAGCGCGTTCGAGTCGCCGCAGAAACTCCGATTCGATTCAGTTGCAGTCTGACGAAACCATCGAGCAGGACGCTCATGCGCATAAAAAAAGGCCAGCCGATTTGGCTGACCTTTGTAGGTTTACCAAAAATCTAGCCGGTCAAAGCGACAATAAAGCCTGCAATATCAAACAGGTTAGCAACACCATCACCGTTCAGGTCGGCCTGAGGCTTGAAACTGGCGGTGCCTGACAACACATCAATGAATGGTTGGATGTCGAACAAGTTAACATTGCCGTCACAATTAACATCACCAAGCAGAATTGTAGGTTCTGCCGTATTGACGAACATGTGGTAATTACTGCAAGTTGCGATGAAGAGGTCCTTGTTACCGTCCTGGTTAATGTCGATCACAACCGAATCATGACTTCCTCGAACATTGAAGTTTTGAAGCTGGTTATTGAATGGGTTTTGGAAGTTAGTTCCATTCATATTGCGAAGCAACGTGAAGCGGCGATTACAACCAGGAATGTCAACGTCGACATCGCTCACGATCATGTCGTCAAAGCCATCATTGTTCATATCACAAGCGATAACGTTTCCATTAAAGTTCTGTGTCAATGAGCTTTGCGTATTCATGACCCTTGTCACACTGATATTACCATTGGCAAGAGTCGAATTGTTTCGAAACACATAATCTTGACCGTCATCAACAACATAGATGTCCATTCGACCATCGTTGTTCATGTCAACCATTTGAACCATGTAACTCGTGATAGATGGCAACACCTGGGTATTCATGAAATTTCCATTGCCATCGTTATAGGCAATCTCAACACCAACACCACCGAATACAATACTGTCGTTCGATACGATATCAATTGCACCATCGCCATTCATGTCGGCCAGAAAAGCGGTCGTACCGAATGCTTGATTTCGAGCAGAGAATGACAGGCGAGTCGCTGTTTCGTCAGAGAAAGTCAAGTCACCGTTGTTGATGAACAATCGAGCTTCTAATGTGTTGTTATAGTCGACGTAATAAATGTCAACGAATCCATCGCCATTGACATCGCCAGTCGCCATACCGCAAGCTTGAGGAGTAATTGGCAGCTGTGGGCTGTACCACTCGCCATTGTCTCCTTGATCTTCAAAACCAAGCCAATCGCCAGAGGTATCATCGCTACCAAGGTTCACGTACAGGCGATGGAGGCTGCCAAACGTGTTTGCGACTCCCATATCCAGCCAGCCGTCATTGTTTACGTCAAACAAATGGACATCACGAGCATTATCAATAGCGGAAAGAAATGTCGGAACAAAGGAGCTCGTTCGGTCTACCAGATTTCCGTTTTCGTTCATCAAGAGCATGTTGGCACGCGGACCATCAACCGAAAACGGCATCTTGCGAACAACAACAATGTCTTCATCACCATCGTTGTCGACATCGCCAACAATTAGGTCTTTTTCCTCGTCATCGTCCGTATTGAACATGAGACGATCTCGTTCATCTTCAAAACCGATCCAGTCTTGCGCAATTACGTCTGAAAAAATCAACAACGCAGCAGCGACTGCCAACGTCGACAAAATACTCACTTTCATTTCCGTGTTCTCCAACGATATCAATGGGAGGGATGAAGCTTATCTCGTGTAATCCTTTTCTAATCTTCGTCAATTCTAACGCAATATTTAGTGGCGAACCCGTCAATTCCCATCAAGGGAGGAAAAAACCACATCAAGAGAGGAAAAAACCACATCAAGAGAGGAAAAAACTCGTACAAACAGCGATTTTGGATCTGGCAAGGCATGTTTGGCCATTTTTTTTTTTGGTGCTTCAAGATCGCCATTCGCCCAAGCAGACTACGGATCGCGGCGTTGTATTACCTTCGGCTTCCCACCCCAAGCATCAAGCTGAACTTCAATCGCTGAAGGAAGCCCCTCCTGATCGGCTTTAAATTTCATCATTCCCGCTGAGCCTTTAAATCCAAATTCTGTCGTCGAATATGGCTGCAACTCGAGCGGGGTGTGGCCGTTGAAATTGAAAAACAACTGCTCCCCTTTCAACTTAACGCGATGCCGACCGTACTTGCCAACGTACTTTTTAGCAAGCTCCAAATCCAGCTGCTTGGCTTGTGGGTATTGATCTTCAGGTGGTAACTGATCTTCTTCAACAAGTCGACGAACCCAAATGTTCCGATAGCGAACTGGATTGCCGTGGTCCTGGAGCCCGATTGGACCGGTAGTTTTGTTTTTTAACGCTTCATAACTTTTATGCTGAATCCACTGAGTGGGGCCCAACGCCAAGACAGCATCCTGAATCAAGACACCGTTATGCAGCACTGTGATTCTTGCTTTTTCAGATAGCTTCCCCTGATTGTCAAAACGAGGTCGGCGAAAAACGATGTCGTAGGCTTGCCATTGGCCCGGCCCACGCGAAGCATTCACTTGAGGCGGATATTGGCCGTAAACCGAACCAGCGCTTCCATCGGGGTAGGTTGGGTTTTCAAAACTATCAAGCACTTGGACCTCGAAAGCACCCATCAGGTAGACTCCGCTGTTTCCACGGCCCTGCCCTTTGCCTTTTACATTTTCAGGCGAAGCAAATTCAATGTGGAGTTGGCAATCGCCGAACTCTTCTTTGGAATATACAAATCCCGACTTGGGAACCGACTCCATTGCGTTGTCGACGATCTTCCATTTAGCCTCTTTTCCGCCACCATCTTGCCACTTGGACATATCAGTCCCGTCAAACAGCACAACAGCGTCACTTGGTGCGCCGCCGATTTCAGCTGACGGAGTCACCACCGTCGGTTGCGGCCTCTTAACATCATGCGCTTTCCAGCCGGTGGGCAACTGTGCTTGGCTGACCGAAGTTATCATTAACGAAACAAAAACGGAAATGGCGAACGGAATTTGAGAAGCTTGAAAGCGAGAGGCAGATCGCATGATGTCCCTTGTTAAAGAATTTAGTCGACGTGTGACCACGCTGATACACTTAAGGTTAACCCGCTCACTTATCCAGATAAAGCCGCATTTTCCCCCGATTGTAACAACCGGTCCGATTTGTGATCATGGGCGGACAATTGGCGGGTGCCAAGCAATAGCGGAAGGCAAACTGACTGCTCCGCGCCGAGTGTCGTCGCACGACACATGGGTTGATCTCGCCGTGACTTAACGACTGTGGCCGATGGCAAATAAAGAAATTCGAATCGGCCTCTTTTGCGCTGTCGCAGCCCAAGTCCTGTGGGGCTTGTTTCCGATCTATGTTCATTTTCTCGAGGGCTACGATTCACGAGCCTTGGTCGCTCACCGGATCTCGTGGTCATTCGCGCTGCTGGTCAGCTTGATGCTGATCGCTCGATTTGTTCGCATTGGGTTCTTACCATCGCTGAACGAGATTAAATGCGGCTTGAAAGCACCAGGGACATTCTGGTCTAGTGTGTTCGCTGCGTTGCTCATACTGACCAACTGGCTCATATTCATTTGGGCGGTGCTTCACAACCACAAAGTAGACGCCAGCATGGGTTACTACATTTGCCCTCAAGTCGTCGTGATCCTCGGCGTAATTTTTCAAGGCGAGCGTCTGGCTAGAATTCAGTGGATCGGATTTGCGTTGACGGCGTTGGGTGTGTTGTACATGGTCAAATCAACTGTGAGCATGCCAGCTATTTCACTCACGTTGGCGTTGTCATTCGGATTTTATGGCCTGCTCAAGAAACGTACCCAGCTGTCAGCTCTTAACGGCTTAACGCTTGAGACTGGTATTCTGTTGTTGCCAGCGTTATTGTTTCTTGGATTCTTTTGTGACTTTATGCCAGAGGCGACCGTAGCGGCAACCGACAACCCCACTGTTTTCACTGGTAGTTGGCGACTAAATCTGTTGTTGATTGGTTGCGGACTGGCCACCGTTTTACCGCTTGCGATGTATGCACAAGCTCTCAAGTACATTCCGCTCTCTACCGTTGGCTTGTTGCAATTCATCGGACCGACAATTCAATTTCTCATCGGGACGCGTGTTTATCATGAGGATCTTGACAGATCACGCTTGCTCGGATGTTTAATCGTTTGGGCAGGGATTGGAATTTATCTGGCTTCCAATCACTTAACTTCGAAAGCCGCGAAGAACGCTTGAAGATCACTAAACAAGCAGATCAACCAACGAATCAATTTTCTAAATGCAAATTCTCAATATTCAAAACGCCACAGTTTATCGTGGGCCGAACAAAGTTCTGGTTGATTTTTCGCTTTGCATTGAACTCGGCGTTAACACTGCCATTGTGGGCCCAAACGGAGCGGGAAAGTCGACGCTGCTCAAAGTCCTGGCTCGCGAGTTGTATCCTTCGGGAGGCAAAGTCGAAATCTTTGACAAGGATCGCTGGAATGTTTGGGAATTGAGAAAGCGTCTTGGACTGGTCTCACCAGATTTGCAACAGAACTACGCTCCAGCTGCCAAAGGCTCCAGCGTGGTACTTTCAGGGTTTCACTCCAGCGTCGATATTTTTGGACACCAAAAGTTTGAGGAAAGCCAGATTCAAAAATCTGATCAGGTTGCAGTTGAGCTTGGTATTGAGCACCTGCGCGACAAACCGTTTTCAAACATGTCGACCGGCGAGCAACGGCGACATCTCCTGGCTCGCGCTTTGGTCAACGACCCTCAAGCATTGGTTCTGGACGAGCCGACAAGCGGATTGGATCTTCCTGCGACGTTTCAATATCTCAACACAGCCAGAGGTTTGATGAAATCGGGAAAGACGGTGATTTTGGTCACGCATCATATCCATGAGATCCCACCGGAGATCACTCAGGTGGTGTTGATGAAGCAAGGTCAGGTCGTCGACCAAGGCCCCAAAGACACCGTGATGACGAGTGAGAGTTTAAGCAACCTCTTCGACGTTGGTATCGAATTGGTTTCGTCCAACGGATACTTCCAAGTCCTGCCATCGTAGGTTCGTTATTCCGACATCGCACGAGACGGCTTTAAATAATGATACCATTGGGCGCTCACTCCAATATGAAATTGTCAGACAGTGCCTAGTGGTCTGTCAGAATTGACGGGTGCCATGTTTACGCTCGTGTAAGGATGCTCACGCAAGCGTGAAGCATGGCACCCGTTTGGCTATTCATTTCAGGATTGAAGGACCACTAGTCTTGCGGAACACACAACGTGAACTGATACAAATCAATATGGCCACTGCGAAAGTGGTCTGCACTTTGAGTCAGGTATTTCATAAAAGTGTCGAAGACTTCTTCGGATTTCATTTCGATCACCTTGTCCCGGTTTGCAATTAGATTCTCGGCCCAGATATCGAGAGTTCGAGCGTAGTGAGCGCCGAGCGTTTGAATCTTTGCAATCTCAAAGCCTGCAGCTTTGGCCGCAGCCACGATTTTTCTGGGAATGGGCAAATCACCCTTGGGAAAGATCTGCTGCCACATGAACTTTGCGAACTGAACATTCTCATGAGTCAGTTCGATGTTGCGTTCTTGAAGGTCTTGTAGATCGTATCTAACGATCGTGTGCACCATCATCTGGCCATCTCCAGGAAGAAGCGAGTAGCATTTCTCGAAGAAATCCTGATGCCGTTCATGTGGAAAATGTTCAAACGCGGCGATGCTGATAATACGGTCAATTGGTTCGTTGAATTCCTCCCAGCCTTGTAGTCGAATTTCAACATTGCCTGAGCCGTCGGGCAAGCCTTTCATTTTGTTCTGGCAGTAGGCGGCTTGGTCTTCGCTGAGCGTCAGACCAATTACGTCGACGTCATAATTTTCAGCGGCCCGATAACTGCATGCGCCCCAACCACAACCGACTTCGAGCAATGTGTGACGGGGTTTCAAATCACACTTGCCAAGCGACAAATCGAGCTTGGCAATTTGCGCTTCGCCAAGTGTCATCTCGCCACGCTCGAAATAAGCGCAGCTGTACAACAGCGTCGGGTCAAGAAACAACTCCATCAGATCCGTCGAATGAATCTGATCGTAAATCGTCTGAATTTCGTCATACAAAGGTTGCATCTTAGTGGCCATTGTTAACCTTGAGAAATGCTAAATTTGTTTTTTGTTTGAGCAACATTTTATAATATTTTCCAAGACATTAGAACAATCGTCAACCAAGCCAGATGCTCAGTCAGCTAGCGATTCAAAGTTGACGTTTCACTTTAACGATCGCGCAAAAAAAGCGAGTGATGCAAAACACCACTCGCTTTTACTCGTCTTCAACAATGTTTACCAAACTACTTGTTACCCGAGCCGCTTGATTTTTCAACCGAGCCAGCTTCGGTGGCTTCTTTGGTTGCCGATCCAGCTGCATCAGATGCTTTGGTGTTGGAACCGGTCGTCGATTCTTCAACCTTGGTATCCGATCCTTTGGCCTCGGATCCTGCTGCAGGCTCACTAAGAGCCTTAAGCGCAGTGATTAACTCATCTGACTTGGCTCGGTTTCTGAGATCTCCTGCGAAAACGTTGGTGATCACGCCTTCTGTGTTAATCACATAACCGGTGAACTCACGTCGACCTGTGCTGTAACGAGCGGTTTGCTTATTTCCGTTATCCAAAGCCAAATCGAATGTCGTTTTGGTTTTGGCAACGATCTTCTCCAGCCCCGCCTCTCCTTGTTTCTCTTCCCTGAATACAGCGATAACATCTGCTCCGGCGGCGGTGAACGCGTCTTTGTTTTTGCCCAACTCAACTAGTTGGTTCATGCAAAATGGTCACCAATTTGCCCGCGAGAAAACGACAACGACGGGCATTCCTTCTTCGCCAAATCGGTCAGAGAGCTTAATCTTCTTTCCGATACTCTGTAGCTCAAAATCAGTAGCGGTGTCTCCAACCTTGAGTGGTCCATCGTCCTTGACTTCTTTCTCCTCCGCTTGCTCAGTCTCCTGCGCCGCGCTGGCCACCGCTTGGAGAACATCCCTCCGGTTTCCAAATTCGGTTTCGCTGATTTCACCATTACCGTCAGCATCGACCGCACCAGCAAACTCATCTACTTTATCAAATCCCCGAAGCTTACCTTCAGCATACTCCTTGAATTCTTCAACGGTGACCTTACCGTCAGAATTCGAATCGACAGAATCCAATGTCGGCTCTTGAGCAATACTTGATTGACAAATCAAGAGCACTGCTGAGCAAAAGCATAAACAAGTTTTCATAACGTACCTCTTAGGGTTCACTAGTTTTTTGTCCCAGCAAAAATCACACGATATTTGCCCTTCCCAAGATATCGCAATGTAGATTCAGCTCAACAGTTTTTTAACGTCATTGACCTTTTTATTCACAACTAAGTTTGCCTTTGCGCGGGTCGGGCAAGCTGGAAACGGTTTTATGACCGTATCCACGGTCACCAAAGTAGAATCACGCCGCGATTTTGGACCGAGGGGTAGTCTTGTTTGCCGGTTTTGTCGCCGAACCGGGCCTTTCGCCCAAGCAAGCTCAAATGAGCTTGTCCGCGACCTCGTGGTCGACGCTAGATTCGGCAAATCATTTCGAGTTCGGTAATGTGTTCGCGTGGCGATGCCAACGTACGTTTGGCGCCGGTCATTTCAAATCCCAACCGAGTGTAAAGTGCTTGGGCTGGAAGGTTGTGGTTACCGACTTCCAGGCAGACACAGGTGAAGTCAGCGGACTTGGCCCAATTGAGAATCGCCTGGACTAAGTGTTCACCGGCCCCCCTTCGGCGCGCTTCTGGAGCGACCCATAGCGAAATCAGCCATGAGCGAGTGGCATCTGATTCGTCTGCCACACCCCGAACGATGCCAACGTCTTGCTCGTTAACGACGACGACAAAAGTAACGAGTTTTTCTAATTGGGAAGTCCAGGATTCCGGAGGGCGTGACTTGGTTTCTTTGTAGGTGCTGCCGAAAGCGTCGGGGTCTTCAAGCAAAGATCGCAAGCGAATTTGTTTGAGTCGGTTTTCGTCACCGGGGTGGAGTTGGAGTATTTTCATTCAAATCTCTTTAGCTGGAACCATATTTGTCAGACCATGGATCGCTTTAAAGGTTCAAACGAAAACCAACTTTTGGTTCAATACAATAAAAGACGGTTGGCAAGTCACCAGCACAAACGTCCAAAGATACTCGGCTTCAACCAGCGCCCGGCAACCATAGATAAAATCCGTGTTGCACACGATCGGTTCGGACCGTATCAAGCCTCGGCTTTTTCCACGCAGTCTGTCGTTGGCTTGGAGCAGATCGTGCAACTGGACTCTCCATCTTCGCCAGTGGCACTGGAAAGCCCACCGCAAGATCCTTGGACCGGCTTGTTGGCGAAAATCGAACCAACCGCCATGCCCAAAATGGCCAAGCCGATGATCACCGCGGCCCCAATAAAGGTTGGCAAGATGCCTTGGGCGGACTTGGATTTGCGTTCCGGTTTTACAGAGTTGGGTTGTGGTTTTACAGAATTAACTTCGCCAATCGGAAACCCGTTCGACCGCAGTTCAGTCAATTCAGAGCCGAAATCAGAATCTCTGGTGATCAGCAAATACTCGACTCCAGCTTCACGGCAAAACGCTACACCATCGTCCGGCCCTAGCACCATTATTGCAGTGGCAAGTGCATCAGCCGTCATGCAGTCTTCGGCGATCACACAAGCCGTCGCCAATCCATGCTCTACCGGCCGACAAGTCTTGGGGTCGATCGTATGAGAGAAACGTTTGCCGTCAAACTCAAAGTAGTTCCGGTAGTCTCCTGAAGTCGCCGAGGCTTTGTCCGAGATCAAGGCAACTTGGAATACCTCGCGATCAGAATTAACACTCACTTTGTTGGCCAATTCGCTGCCGTCTGGCTGCTCCACCCCGATTTGCCACGGCCCACCTCCAGCGCGCTGTCCGCGCGTATAGATCTCGCCTCCGACCTCGACCATGAATTGCTTGCAGCCTGCTTCATCAAGCACCTCGGCGACCTGATCAACGGCGTACCCCTTGGCGATCGCCGAAAGATCAATTTTAAGTCTCGGCTCGGTCTTACGAATAGCAGGAGGTTCAGTGCGAACTTCGAGCTTTCGGTAGCCGACAACTTCGGCCACCTGCTTCAACACAGCATCGTCGGGGAGTGACTCCCGCGAGCCCTTTTCGGGGCCGAACTTCCAAAGATTGACCGCAGGTCCGACCGTGATGTCAAACGCGCCCTTGGTTTGCTCACTGATTTGAATCGCTCTGCCGACGACTTCAGCCGTTTCCTGATCGACCGCTACAAACTCTGTCGATTCGGATGAATTGAAGCGACTGACGTCTGAGTCGGGAAGATAAGTCGACATCAACTGGTTGACCCGTTCCAAAGTCGAGTCAATTTTCTGTTGAAGCTGCTTGGGCGTTACCGAATCAGGATGATGTGCAACAACAACGGTGTACTTGATCGGTCCCATTGTGAAACCGACAATCTCAAGCCGAGTCGCTTGCCCCAAGGCAACAGACGATCCAAATCCATTGCCAACGAGGAACGCCAGCAACAAAATCAGACAGACAGCCGAAGCTCGGTGAAAGAGGGCTATATTACTCACCTCCCTCAGCTTTTTTGGCGAGAGCCTTGGTATCCAGGCGGGCACCGTTCATCATGCCCTGCTTAATCAACTCGTCGAACGAAATTGACTGGGTTGCGACCTGCTTGAACGCTTTTTTAAAGTCCGCAGCAATGACCTTCTCGAATTCAGCAACCGCACCTTTGTCTTTGCCGACTGACTCGGGATCTTTGGCTTTGGCTGCATCATCGGTCGCAACGGCAGCAGCATACTTGGCAGTGTAGTCGCCAGGTTTCATGACCTGATAAATCCGCTCGGCGAAGGGAGTTCGCAGCTTTCGATTATCGTTATCGGGATGGCAATTTTTGCACGAAAACGACTTTAGCGTATATTCCTCTTTCAACACGTCCTGAAAAACGTCGTGAGCTGTTGCGGACGAAACAAAGCAAATTGCAAACGCAAAAGCGATTAACGAGGCGACGGATTTAACAATCATTTCGTGGACCTTCCAGACTTAAATTTTAGTAGCTTCCAGATGACGCGGTAATTGTAACAGCTCTGGACTTCTGTTCACTTTATCGGATGCGCAAACTCGCTTTTTAAAGTCTGTATTTCCGAAATTTTTACAGGAGCCGTCAAAAGGCACAAGAATTCCCATAAGATCGTCAAACTAGACCGCCTTACAAGTGCTTTCGCATCGCAATATGGGGAATTCCGCATTCCAGGAACTCCTCGCCATAGCGCTCAAACCCCAGTTTCTGATAAAATTCTGCGGCCGTAATTTGAGAGTCCAACAAGGCTTGCGGCAAGCCGAACTCGACAACCTTTTCGATTGACGCAAGCATCAAAGCTCTGCCAACGCCCCTACCCTGCCACTGCGACAGAACAGCCACTCGGCCAATATGCCCATCGGCCAGCACGCGTGAAGTTCCGATCGGATTTCCGTCTGCATCGGAAGCAAGAAAGTGGATACAGCTCTCGTCGGCCCCATCGACTTCAACTTCCTCAGGAATATTCTGCCCTACGATAAAGACCTCGTGCCGAACCGCGTAAAGCGAATCACGATGTGTGTTCCAGTCGACTTGATGGATTTCAAAGTCCATATAGTTGCCCAATCCTAATCGCGGGTGGATTGTGAATCTTTCCGATACGACCGAGCGGCGTCTGACTCAACAGCAGTCGGACAACTACCCGCCGAAATCGTCAAACGAAATATTCTCAGGCTCAACACCAAAGTCGTCACACATCTTCATGACACACTGGTTCATCATCGGCGGACCGCAGAAGTAATACTCGATGTCTTCGGGGCTGGGATGATCCTTCAAATAATTGTCAATTACGACCTGGTGAATAAAGCCGGTGTAGCCTGTCCAATTGTCTTCGGGAAGCGGCTCCGACAAAGCGAGATTGAAGGTAAAGTTGGGGAACTGCTCCTCGAGTGCGCGAAACTCTTCGATGTAAAACAGCTCGCGAAGACTTCGACCACCGTACCAGTAAGATACCTTTCGCCCAGTTTTCAAGTTTTTGAATAGCTCGAAAATATGGCTTCGCAGCGGCGCCATTCCCGCACCACCACCTACGTAAAGCATTTCCGCTTGGGTTTCTTTAATGAAGAACTCACCGTAGGGACCTGAGATCGTGACCTTGTCGCCCGGCTTGAGGTTAAAGATAAACGAAGACATCTTGCCCGGCGGCGTACCTTCAGGAGCACGCGGATGCGGCGAGGCGACGCGAACGTTGAGCATGATGATGCCCTTCTCGCCCGGGTAGTTGGCCATCGAATAAGCACGCACAACCGTCTCGTCAACTTTGGAGATGTAGCGCCATACGTCGTACTTGTCCCAATCGGGATGATACTCTTCTCCAATGTCGAAGTCTTTGTAATTGACAACGTGCGGCGGGCACTCGATCTGGATGTAACCACCGGCTTTGAAACCAACGTCTTCGCCTTCGGGAAGCTCCAAAACCAGCTCCTTGATGAACGTCGCTACGTTATCGTTGGAGCGAACAGTACATTCCCATTTTTTGGTTTCGAATGCTTCGTGCGGGACTTCGATCGTCATGTCCTGCTTGACCGCCACTTGGCAAGAAAGCCGGCATCCCTCGCGCTGTTCCTTCTTGTTGATGTGGCCTTTTTCGGTTTCCAGGATGTCACCTCCACCCTCCTGGACTTTAACTTTGCACTGAGCACAAGTTCCACCGCCACCGCAAGCTGAGGAGACAAAAATGTCAGCGTCAGCCAGCGCATTCATAAGCTTGCCGCCAGCTGGGACGACGATTTCTTTTTGCCCGTTAACCATAATCTTGACGTCGCCACTGGCAACGAGGAAAGACTTGGCAAGCAAAATGATCGAGACCAGCGTCAGAACAACCAGTGTAAAGATTAGAACGCCAAAAAGAATTTCTGCCATGATTTTATCTGAGTTCGAAAGTCTGTAGTTTGAATGGATCCAAAACTGTTTGGTGTGTAGTGGACGAGGTTTCGAGTCCGACTTCATAGCCAAGGACTCGTAAGCTCGTCCACTAACAAATTAGATTCCAAGAAACGCCTGAAAACCTAACGCCATCAGCCCCACGATAATAAAGGTAATACCAAGTCCACGAAGTCCATGCGGTATATCGCTGTACTTAAGTTTTTCACGAATCCCGGCCAAGGCCACAATCGCAAGCGCCCAACCAAACCCGCTACCGACGCCAAATACGACGCTCTCGCCAAAACTGTAGTCGCGCTGTTGCATGAACAGCGTTCCACCGAGAATCGCACAGTTCACTGTGATCAGCGGCAGGAAAATTCCCAAGGCGCTATAAAGGGCCGGGAAGAACTTATCGAGCGTCATCTCGAGGATCTGAACCATCGCCGCGATCACGCCGATGAAGCAAATCAGACCTAGAAACGCCAAGTCGTACTCGCCAAGGAAAGTCGAGCCTTCCTTGAGGAACAGGTTGTAAATCAAGTTGTTGACCGGCACCGTAATCGTCTGCACAACGATAACGGCGATCCCCAGTCCAATCGCAGTCTTGACGTTTTTGGAAACCGCGAGAAATGTGCACATCCCGAGGAAGTAAGCCAACGCCAGGTTGTCGACAAACGCCGACCGCAAAAATAGTTCAATCATGTCGGCCATATTATGCTTCCTCCACTTGGCTTGGATCCCAAGTTCGTAGAATCCAAATGAAGATTCCAATGATGAAAAACGCACTCGGCGAGAGCAGCATCAAGCCGTTGGGCTCGTACCAACCTTCAGCAACGCCGTCGACAACTTGCTGTTTGGGAAGAACGGTAAACCCGAACAATTGCCCACTGCCAAAGAGCTCGCGGAAAAATCCAACGACGATCAAGATGATCGCATATCCCAGACCGTTACCGATCCCGTCGAGGAAACTGTCGTACGTCGAGTTCTTCATCGCGAAGCCCTCGGCTCGTCCCATGACGATACAGTTGGTAATAATCAGACCAACGAATACCGAAAGTTCCTTACTGAGCGAATAAGCAAACGCCTTGAGGACTTGGTCAACCAGGATCACCAACGATGCAATAATCGTCATCTGAACAATGATTCGAATACTGCTGGGGATGCGGTCGCGAATCGCCGCGATGGCCGCGCCTGAACAAGCCGTAACGGCGATCACCGCAAGCGACATCGTCACCGACGTTGAAAGCTTGGTCGTTACCGCAAGCGCCGAGCAAATACCGAGGATCTGCAGCGCGATCGGGTTATTCTTGAAGACTGGATCGAGGATCAAGTCTTTGGGAGAAGTTTGTGTTGCCATTAGTGGCTCCCTTCTAACACGGGCTCTGAAGGCGTTACCGCCGGGACTGTTGTCGCCGGGGCTGTCCCTGCTGTCGGGACTGTCGTTGTTACGGCAGCCGAGCTGGAACCTCCAGATTTCTGTTTTTCGATGTACGGACCAAACCCTGATTTGCCTAACCAGTACTCGGTCAAGTTGGTGACTCCGTTGGAAGTGATCGTTGCTCCAGCCAATCCGTCAACACCGTAAGGGTTGCTCGACTGGTCGCCTTTGAGGACTTTCAAGCCCACGCTATCACCGTCATAAATTTGCTTTCCGGGCCACTTCTTTTTCCATTCCGGATTCATGACTTCGCCACCCAAACCGGGCGTTTCAGCTTGTTCGTAAAACGTCAGTCCAGCGACGGTTTGAAAGTCAGGTTCGACAGCCATGTAGCCCTGCATCATCGACCAAAGTCCATTTCCTCGAACTGGGAAAACGTACTTCTCGACTGTTCCATCAGCGGCCTTACGCATAAAAACGTGAGAGAATTTTTCGCGGTATTTAATGCCGCAGATATCTTCTTTCTTTTCAAGCTTCTTACAAATCGCAACTTTCGATTCGCCGGCCCACTTCTCGCCTTTTTTGGATTTAGAAGCCCACATCTGGTCGTACTCAGTGACGACATCTTCGAGGACTTTGCCGGCCGCGGCCATCGCGTCTTTGCAAGCCTCAGAGGCTTCCTCGCCGGTATCCAAATCAATGATCGTGGCTTCGAACCGCTCGTTGAACAGCTCATCGATTCCGGCTTCGCGAATCTCTTCTTTCGAGAAACCCGCCACGGCTAGAATATTGCTTTTACGATCCAGCTGAGCGTTCCGCTTTTGCATCGGCTTGAGAACAACCGCAGCCGCCGAGACGACCAAAGCACAAACGAGACACAACACGGTCGCGACTATAAAAGTATTTGCTAACGAGTCTTTACCCTGCGACATATCGGGCCTTTCTACGTTTAACGTTGCTCTGAACAACCGCCCAGTCGATGACCGGAGCGAAGACGTTTGCGAACAAGATGGCCAGCATGATTCCCTCGGGGAACGCCGGGTTAATACTGCGAACCAGCACCGTCATGAATCCGATGAGTGCTCCGTAAATCCATTTACCTTTTCGCGTCATTGAAGCCGAAACAGGATCGGTCGCCATGAAGACGGTACCGAATGCGAATCCACCGATCACCAAATGCCACCAAGGCAAAATATTGGAAACCTCGCCCCACGATTCAGTCGTTGGTAGCAAGTACAGCAGGAATGAAAATGCCGTCATTCCGCCAAGACAACCGGCCATGATTCGCCATGATCCAATTCGTGACGCGATCAACACAAACGCGCCGAACAAACAGCACAGCACTGAGGTCTCGCCCATCGAGCCGTGAATGTTACCGATGAAAAAGCTCCACCAGCTCGAACTCATTGAGGCGACTGTCGCTCCGATCGGAGCAGCACCTTCCTGAGCGACTTGGCCAAGCACTGTGGCTCCGGTGTAACCGTCGATCGCAGAGCCCATGGTTTCGGTCGCTGATCCCATCGCGGTCCAAACTGCGTCACCACTGATTTTGGTCGGATAAGCGAAGTACAAAAACGCTCGGGCGGTCAAAGCCGGGTTGAGGAAGTTCCTTCCCGTTCCACCAAAAATCTCTTTTCCGACCACGACGCCAAACGCGATTCCAACCGCGACTTGCCACAGCGGAATTGAGGGCGGAAGCGTCAACGGAAACAGCATTCCCGTGACCAGAAAGCCTTCGTTAATTTCATGTTTTCGAATGATGCTAAAAATCAATTCGCAATGGCCACCGACGACCATACAAACCAGATAGACCGGCAGGAAGTACAACGCCCCGTGAAAGAGACAGCCAAACCAACTACCGATACCCAGAAACGCACCCGGGTCAGGGCAAGTATTGCTTTCGTTGATGATTCCGAAAAAGCGAAGCAAACCAAAGCGCCAACTGCCACTCCAGAGCGAAGAGAACAAGCCTTCGGCTTCGGGGACCACTTGGCCAGCGTAGATCAACTTCTGAGCCTGAAAGCCCGTGTTGTACATCGCCATCAAAATACAAGGAATCAACGCCACGATGACCATCGACATCATACGCTTGGTGTCGATCGCATCGCGGACGTGTGTCGCGCCTTTGGTTACTTCGCCCGGCGTGTACAGAAACGTATCGTTGGCTTCGTACAGCGGATAGAGCTTTTCAAGCTTGCCGCCGGGCTTGAACAGAGGCTCGGCTTTATCAAGTAAGTTTCTCAACATGTGCGCTTATCCCTCTTTCTCGATAACGGTCAGGTTCTCACGCAAAATTGAACCGTAGTTGTTTTTTCCGGGGCACACGAAGGTGCAAAGCCCCAAATCTTCTTCCGCCAACTCTAAAGCACCAAGGTCCTGTGCATCATCGGTCTCGCGGCTAAGCAATGCTCGCAACAATTGCGTTGGCAAAATATCCAGCGGCATGACTCGCTCGTAAGTACCAACGGGAACCATCGCACGATGCGAACCACCGGTACTGGTCGTCAATTTGAACAAAGTATCTTTCAAGAACGAGCCACCATAAATCCTGGTCAGCGAAAATTTATCAAAGCCGGGTTTTTGCCAGCCCAGAAACTCACGCTTGTTGCCTTCTTCGAGCACTGAAACCTGGTTGTGAAAACGGCCCAGATAGTTGACCGATTCGCTTGACGCCCGCCCGCAGAGGACAGAGCCAGAAATAACGCGAGCGTTTTTAGTATCGACATCAGCGGGCTTGAGCAAATCGTCCAGACATGCGCCCATTCGCGTCTTGAACAACGTTGGCTTGCCAACTAACGGACCACCCACAGCAACGGTTCGCTCGGTCATCAATTGACCAGTAGTAAATAGATGCCCAATCGCGATCACGTCTTGATATCCGATTTGCCAAACGGTTTTTTTGGGCCCCACGGGGTCAATAAAATGGATATGCGTGCCAGCCAAACCAGCCGGATGCGGTCCCGAAAATCGCTCCATCACAACGTTGGGAATTCCTTCACCGGGAACGCGTGAATCGTCTCGAGTGCAAACGTATGTTTTACCTTCGGTAAGCTGTCGAATAACCCGAAGGCCCGAAGTAAAGTCGTCAATGTGCTGCGAGATGATCAGCTCAGGCTCGGCGGCTAACGGGTTGGTGTCAGTCGCGGTGACAAAGATCGAATTTGGCTCGGTGCCCAGAACCGGTGTACGACTAAACGGGCGAGTTCGAAACGAAGTCCACAAGCCTGACTCGACCAGTTGGTCTTCGATCTTTTGGCGGCCGATCTCTGATAGATCACTGTGGGTCGCAAACGAGACTTGGTCATCGCCAGATAGCTCGATCTCCATCGAGAGAAACTTTCGCTTCTCACCGCGATTGACGGCTTTGACGGTTCCTGATCCAGGCGAAGTAAAAATCACGCCTTCAGTTTTCTTGTCACGAAAGATCGGCTGACCAAGCTTAACTCGATCGCCAACGTTAACCAACATCGTGGGACGCATCCCGACATAGTCATCACCCAACAGGGCAACGGAACTGATCTCGGGTCCGGGCTCGACGTTCTGGACTGGTTTGCCTTGGATCGGCAAGTCCAACCCTTCCTTAATTCGATGAACCATATTTACTTGTCGATTGGGCTGGTAAAGTTAATGGTGATCACGATGAACTGCTTCAAAAATTACTCTTCAACAGATCTTGATATTGGGAGTATCGGGACATCGTGAAATTTTTCACAGGGTATTTCCGAAAAAAACACGCCTTTTCCTCTCAACAGGCCAGCCGGAGGGTTGGGCGCTAAGCAATCGGGCCTCTGACAATCAGCCTCATAAAAAAGCCACGAATTTGGCTCCAAATGTTTTTAGCTGCCATTGTCTGCTTCACTTCCTTAGATTGTTGCATCGGTCCCCAATTTCGTAAATGCCTTTGCGGGTCAAATTCGACGACTTACTCAATCCTTTTTGATGTCTAGTTTACGGCTTGGAGAATCCTAAACTCGAGTCACAAATTGCCCTGAATCTTTCCAAACTACCTATCCCAACTTTCAGGAAACCATCTTACCTATGAGTGCCTTTAACGTTGATCTAGTTGCCGATACTGCCCAACTGAGTTTTCACCAATTGTGGAGCCGAATAAGGCGTTTGCTTAGATCGATGCCCATGAATTTTTTCACGACTTTGAGCGACTCGCGGCTCGCTTACATAGACAGACAAGTAAGTAAACGGTACGCAGTACAGTTTGGACTTTTTGCGACACCTCGCGTTTCAAGCTGGATCGATGCTACGCCAACGGTGCAGAAGCAGGTTCAACGCTCGAATTCTGGTATTGGACGAGGTTACGAGTCCCTGCTCAACTCAAGGACTTAGAGCGCAGTCAAAATTTCTATGAATGGAGCAATGTCAAAAAAGTCCACAACATCGTCCTGGTTGATATCCGCTTCTATAAGATATTGGCCCGTCCTCAAGATATCTATAAACGGAGCGATATCAAAAAAGTTCACTTCTCCATTGAGATCGCTATCTCCCAAGAAAGTGATCCGGCTGACAAACAAGCGGGCGTAACTTCCGCCGTTGGCCCCTCCATTACTGGCGCCTACGAAAAAGTCGGCCAGACCATCGCCATTAACATCGCCGGCACCGCTCACCGAGTGGCCAAAAAACCCAGAAGCTGAATCATCACCCTCGAAGTTGTAAAGAATGCTGCCGTCAGCTCCGGAGAACACCCAAGCACGACCGACTGATTCATTGACACTACTATCCGACAACACGCTACCGACAATCAAACTTCAAA
>CAYSQZ010000084.1:0-14261 GCA_964433035.1 uncultured Pirellulaceae bacterium
GGTGATGCCAAAAGTGGCGATCCCTACGAGCATCATCGCGATGGCTTTTGTCAGCGTTGTCGGGTTTGCAATCGTAGGCCTGTGGCACGGTCAGATCAACATCGGGCTCGAAGCAGGTCAGGTTGTGTCAGTCGGCGGCAAAGCGTTTGGACCTGAATCAGCAGTCCGATTCGACCTGTTTGGCATCTGGCTGGCAGCTGCACCGATCGTGGTGTGGGGTGCGCCGTTTGGAGCATGGTGCGCAGCCAAGGTTTCGGAGCGCACGATCATCTGGTTTGTAGCTACGATGGCCATTCTCGAAGTACTCACCACCGCTATCTTTCTCGAACAACTACACACAGACATGGTACTTGCGAGTTACGCGATCATTGGATTGCTCTTCACCTGGTGGGCGGTGCATCGGCTCGAGCGATTGTCATCGTGGGTTATGAAGGAAGACATTTCCCAGCAGGCATCGAGTGAGAATTGATTGCTCGCTTATCTGCAGTCTGCATAGCTACGTTCAGCATTGCATTTTTACTTACAACATCTTCCTTGCTCAGCGGCTTGGTCCTCAAGACTCTTGAACCCAGAACTTAGCTGCCAGCCCCAACGGGTTCGAGTTTGCGGTCTTTCTGCTTTGGCGTTTTAGGCAGCCCGTTTCTTGCTTCGCGATCGCGTTTTTGTAAATCATTACGCAGGAACTTGCCAGGTCGCGCCGGCTTGTGCGCCTGTTTAGCAAACGCAGCCATTTCAGCAACAAGACTCTCGTTCTGGGCCGCCACGTCATTGGACTCACTAACATCAGTTTCCAGATTGTAAAGTTGCCAAGGATCTTTCTGTTTGGTCCTTATCGCTTTCCAATTTCCTTTTCGTACCGCCGTCTGACTCCGGTACTCCCAGTACATCATCTTGTGCTTTTGTTGAGGATGGCCAACGGCCTGTTCGCCCAGCAGCGAAGGTAAAATCGAAATCCCATCGGTTTCGACCGGCAGCTTCGCCCCAGTCATTTCAGCAAAGGTTGCCATCAGATCGGCTTGGTAGAAAATGTGATCGTTGACCTGACCTGGTTTGATCCTTCCAGGCCAACGGGCGATAAACGGAATCTTCAACGCGCCTTCGTATAAGTCACGTTTTGCACCACGAAATTTCACACCCGTCTCTGGATTGACGTTGGGTTCAAAAAAACCTTCTGGATACTGGTCGCTCTTAAACCGAGGCTCGCCACCGTTATCGCCGGAGAAAATGACAATCGTTTTGGGATCTAGATCCAGCTCCTCCAACAAATCAATGACTCGCTTCAAATCATTGTCGAGCATCGAAACCATTGCCGCATAGTTCTTGGCCTCCTGCGGAACCGTTGGATCCTTCATCCAGTCGTCATTCTTGTAGAGTTCAAACGCCGGGTCACTGGCGGGTATATCAAACATCCCATGTGGCGGGGTGAGCGGCAGATAGCAAAAAAAAGGTTTTGCCCGGTTCTTCCGAATAAAGTCCAATCCCTTTTTCATGATCTCGTAGTGCGCATACGTTTCACCCTGGCGGCCTCCTGGATTGCCCGGCAGTTTGACTTCTTTACTGTTGTGGACCAGGTGGGCTGGAAAATAGCTGTGGGCATGGACTTGATCGTAGTAGCCAAAAAAAGTGTCAAAGCCATGTTTCTCCGGAACACCTGTCGAACCGCGCCCGCCGATCCCCCACTTTCCAAACCCTCCGGTAACGTAGCCACGTTTTTTGAGCATTTGAGCAAGCGTAAATTCATCGGCGCGAATTGGAGTCCCGCCTCGATTGTCACGCATTGAGGAATGCCCCGTGTGCAAGCCCGTCATCAAACAACATCGCAGTGGCCCGCAAACCGGTGCCGCAGCTAGAGCATTGGTAAACCGTATCCCCTTACGAGCCATTAGATCGATATTGGGGGTACGCAGTTTCTTGTTACCCATGTGGGACAATTCAAAGTATGCCAGTTCATCAGATATGATCAGCACGATGTTCGGCAATCTCTTGGCACTGGTAGGGGAAAGGGCTTTTTGGGCCTTGGGGGCTTTGGGCGCCGGCGGCCAACTGTCGGTTCGAAAGGAAGAACCAGGCAGTCCCTCGCTATTGATCAAATTGGGCTCATCGGCGTTGCCCCAGCCGAATCGAACAGCTTGAGGCTTATCGACTTTTTCACTGCTGACAATAATCGCTTGGCCATCGATTTTGGCTGTCGCTGGATGAAACACGCGGTCGGCGCCCGCGATTGTAAAATGAGAAAGCGGTTTGTCGTCGCGACTGGCTAGCCCATCACCAACATCGGTAAACTCCAACCGTATCGAATTTTTTTCGACTTTGTGAGACGAAAATGCGGGGCCATCACAGATCAAATTCCGCTTACCATAGGTTTTTTTCAATGCCTGCAAAGCGAGACGCTGCCCGACGGGCTTTTTTTGCTTGGGATGAATATTGGTCGGGTTGCCAATGTCCATCGTGACAACCATCCCGGTATTGGGTAGCTCAAGCGCTTTTGTCTGAGCTTCTCGAAGCAAGGCAACCGGCAGCTGGTTGCGACGATATTCAAAGGGAGCAATTTGAACAAAGTAAAAGGGAAAATCTCCCTGGTTCCACTCGTTTCGCCAAGATTTAATCATCTCTGGAAAAAGCGAACCGTACTGCTCAGGTCGCTCGACGTTCGATTCGCCTTGATACCAAATCACTCCACTTATGGAGAACGGAATCAAAGGATGGATCATATGGTTGTACAACACTGAGGGCTTGCGATGATTAAAACCTTTCGGAGGTTTCTTTGATCTTGAAAATTTTGTTCCGTGGGATTTGGCGACCGTGGGGTAAGAGTCAAAATCAGAATTGAATTCGGGAAAGTCGCGTTGCAGTGTTTGCTTTGGGGTCCATGCTTCAGCGCTCGAACCACCCCAGTTGGTGGAGATCAGTCCAATTGGAACATCCAGTTCAGCATGAAGTCGACTACCGAAGAAATAAGCGACTGCACTGAAGTTAAGCGCCGACGCTGGCGTACAGACCGACCATCTCGCGCCAACGTCATCTTGAGGTTCCAGCGACATCACCTGAGTGACTTGGCACAACCGTATCTTTGGGTGCTTGGCTTTTTGAACATCTTCTTTGAAATGATCGACCCCAAAGCCCCGCAATTTCCATTGCATGTTCGACTGGCCCGAACAAATCCAGACCTCTCCGCACAGCACGTCCTTGAGAACCTTCGTTTCTTCACCTGACTGAACCTTAATCTCAAAAGGTCCACCGGCAACTGGAGTCTTAATCGTCGTCCGCCAATTACCATCTTTGTTCGCGGTCGCCTCCGAAGCTTTGTCGCTCCAGGAAACCTTAACTAGTACTGGGGTTCCCGGCGCTGCGGTCCCCCAGATCGGTGCGTCAGTTTTTTGCTGCAGAACCATATGGTTTGAAAAAAGCGGGGCAAGTGCCAACGACGTTGGCGCGGGCCGCTTTTGCGCAGATAGGTCAGCAACAGCAACAAGCATAAAGGCAAACAGAAGAAGCGTAGCTTGGGCCAATTTTCGCATTTTTTTCTCTGGCTAAAGGAGTAGAAGCGGGCCCGACATGGCAAACAGAACGCCGGGACGAATTGGCGATTGTAACAACAATCGATGTAGCCCCAAAAGGAATAGCAGAGAACTTTACCGACCTTCAGCCACCGATCGAGGTCGGCCACTGGCTCACATAAGGGTAAGACAAGCTATTCATTCCAACCCGCAGAATCGACAAAAACCCATTGAGTCAAATAAGACGTTTTCTCCTTTGAGTTAACAAACAAACGTTTCAATTGGACTTGGCCCCGCTGTGACCAACTTTTTAGAGTTCCCCACCAGATTCCCCTGAGCCCCTCCAATGGGTCCAGCCCCCTTTTTCCCAGCCCCTTTTTTTATTGAGGTCTCCTTGCTATGTCTCTAATCGAAAAATACTGTTCTATCACGGCGTTGGTTCTCGGTTTCATCCTCGCAACATCTGCTCAACTTGAAGCCGATATTGTCGTCAATAGTGGTAGCTTTGACTTCGAGATGCCTAACGCGAATGGAAGCGGAAGTTTTGACGTCGTAACCTCGCAATTTTCATTGACCAGTGCTGACATTCCAGATGTTAGCTTTTCGGCGAATTTTTTCGTCATTGACGCGGGCATCCAAGTCCTCGTCAACGGCACACCACTATTCTCGACTGGAAATGATGTTTCCCAGTTCGGACCAAGAGTATTCGATACTGGCCTGGGCGTTATGTCTGGTGAGGACGGCAATATTGAGGATCCGTTTGGAGAGATTGGCCCAGCTGGCGCCCCATTGCCACGGCTGACAGTGCAGTCTGATTCAACCGGAACTAGTTTTAGCGGGGTTGCCACTACTACTCCCGGAATAGGCCCTGTCGTCAGCTTTACACCGAATCCTTCAATCAATGGTATCAACAACGGCGCCGATTTCTCAAATATTTCTAACTTCTCCAGTCTGTTAGTAGACGGCCCCAACACGATTGAGATCGTAAACCTGAACAGCTATCAGGGCGCGAGCTTGGCCGGTGATTTCACAGTGACACTTGCTGAAACAACGTCCGTTCCAGAGCCGACTTCGCTGTTGGGATTGTTGACTTTGATCGGGACGATGAGCATGCGTCGTCGCCGAGCTTAGTAGTCCGGCAGACCTACCTGAGTTGAGTTGTTCAATGGGTACCATGCCTCGCGCTCGCGTGAGCATGCATACGCAAGTGTAAACATGCACTCATCACCAGCAATTTGAACACTCACTTGGGGCCCTGCTGATCGCTTGCGTTTTATGCTTGAATTTCTAAGCTGTTGCGCCCATTGCTATTGGAACGCCTGAGTGTGACGAGGGCTGGGCCGATACCGATGCTGATCACCCGTGCAGGGACTCGTAATCTCGACCACTACGAAAATCCAGCAGTTTAAGTGGGTCGGTAGCCGCACAAAAATCAGAAGCCGACGCGTGAGGAACTGGCGGCCCACGCATCGGGAACCGACGGCAGACTTTATCTGACCCGAAAAACTGTATATCGAACGAAAAGTACCGACCCAAAACGCTCGTATTTTCGTACCACCGGTGGACTGTGTGCAATATTTACACGGTTAGTCAACCGGCCATGGATGGGCTTGGAAGCGCTACAACGCTTCATATTTAAGTTTGCTTGTTCATGGAGAAACCAATGGGTTCATTCCAACAAATCGTTATTGGCATGATCTGCCTTGCCGCCGCATTCTTTTTTGGCAACTACGTCAACAATAACCCACCGCTGATTTCATCTTCGGGCACCCCAGTAGCTGGATTCTCTCAGTTCAGTTCTGAAGGTAATCCTGCTCAAGCGATTTCGGGCAACGTTCGGTCCCAATTGCCGATTTCAAACTTTGCTCCAATAGAAAACAAGCCTGCTCCAATCGTGACAATGAAAACTCCATTGAAGTCACGGTTTACAGTCCCCACAATCCAAACCGCACCTGTGGAAATTTCTGGACCCGCGGGATCTCAATTAAAAAATCCACTACCGCCACCGAGCCAATTGGCAGCGCCAAAACGCCCCGCTGAACTGAATCAGCGTTCGGCAGACGTAGTTTTCAAGAGCCCATTCTCCGCTAGTCCGTTTGCCGAACCTGCGGCTGTTTCACCAACGATTCAAGTGCCTGATTTCTCTGCGATCGCCGCAGAGTTTAAGAACACACCAATTGAACTGCCGAACATGTCGCGACTGGGTGCAATGCCAAGTTATTCAAATATGGATCAGCAGGAACCAGATCACTTGGTTAACCGATACAACACAGCACCCCCAAAAAACTCAGCACCGTTGAAACAGTTGGTTCGGCAGTTGCCAGACAACGGTTTTAGAAATCCAAATTTGGAACGACTGCAACGACAAACGGCTGAGCCTCAACCTCAGTTAAACGTTAATCAACAACGGTACATTGAGCCTTGGAACCAAACCAATGCTCCGCAGCAAGGGTTCTCTGAAGCGGATTTTGAACCGAATCTCAATGAAAATCTGTTTGGACTCAAGCCTCGTCCGCAGAATGATTTTGAAAACACTCCGGAGCAAAACGACAACCGGTTGCAATCGGTTTCCAACCAACCGATGTCTGGCTATCAGTATGATTACGCCCAACCTCCAAAGCCGCTCGAGCCGCAAATCGCAGGTGAACGAACTACGTCTGGATTCCGAGGAAACCTTAGATTTAGGCCCGAGCTAGAAAACCGTTCGCTTCAGTCGAACCGTAGTCAATCCGATGAAGCTCGTTTCATCTCAAGCGCACCTCGTCGCCGGCAAGCTGGAGTTACTCGTCAAGCGCCGCCGCGAGACACTCAGCCTAATTTTGCTCGTGCTCAAAGCAATGCACGAGGGTTGCCGTTTGGTCTAACCGACCAAGCCAAAACTGAATTGGTGCAGCTTCGTGACCGCGCTGATTCGATGATCGGTTTGGAGTCGACGAATTTTGTTGACCATACGATCCAAGAGGGAGAGACACTTCAAACGATTTCAGCAAGGTATTTTGGCAGCCCCAATTACTACCTCGATATCTATCTCGCCAATCGAAACAAGCTGAGAAACCCAGCCGATACTCCGGCGGGCGTTTCAATCAGGGTGCCAGTCTACGAGTCGAATTAGACCAAAAGTTGACGTGGCGGATCTGAACTCCCAACCTACTCTGTCAAAATCGTGGGAAGGTTATTTGCGATCTCTTCAAAGATTTCAACCAGAACGTAGCCATCATCGGCGTGGTAGTGGCGACCGCCGCCGTATTTGGCGACGTCCTGCATCGCGCTCTGATCCGCTCCGGCTGTGAAAGTCACCGTGTGAATCGTGACATTATTCAAGCCCCTGATACGTCTTACTTCGGTCACAGGATCCAGCGTCCCTGGATTGTTTGAGCCATCGGTCAACACGACGATCGTTTTAGCTGCAAATCTTCTTGCCGTTGCTCCATTGATAATCGGAGGTAGACCAATTCGCATTCCTTCACCAATCGCGGTTCCACCAAACGGCTTGATCCCGTGCACTTCATCTCGAAGGTCATCGTAAACGGACTGAAGTTGCGTTTCGACCGCAGCCGAACTGGAAAATGTCGTCAACGACACCAACTCGTCTTGATCCGTGACCTCAAGAACGTCGAAGAAACGGTCGACGCCTTCAGTCAATAAGGCCCATCGACTGTGTCGCGGAGTGCCTGTACTTAAACTGGAACTGTAGCTTCTCTTGTTCATCCAGTCGTCGGCATACTCACCCATCTCGATATCCCATTCTCCCAAATGTTCTCGGAGGTTGGCCGAGTAACGTCGATCGTATAAGGACCTGAGCGCGTCGTCACGTTCTGATGATGAAATCAATCTTTGTCTAACGTTGACTTGGTACCATCCAAAGCCAGGAAAAAATCGCCAGACTCTTATGGTTTCGGCTGTATTGTAAAGGGTCCAAATAGCTTCTGTAAGAGCGTCATCGTCCCTAAAGTAAAGCATCGAACCACTTCGATCCAAAACCAACGCGATGTCACGGTCGACTTGAGTAGCTACGGAGCTTCGACTTTGCTGAACGCTCGAAGTCCCTGGCATAGCCGCGAAGATCAGCGGCAGTTCAAGATCTCCAGTAACCCGGAGACTGGTTGCTCGACCTGTACCGTTATCAACGCTTGCCTTGCTTACCGGCGTGAATTGGTACTTTCCGAATCCGTTATCAGCTCGTGCCGAAGCTCCAAATACGAGGTGATCTTCGTCTCTGCTGATTTGCATTGGCTTTCCGGCGACGGTGTTAAGGGCTCCTGCCTGGATCGCAAAGTCCCATGCCCTATCCGAGTCCTGATGGATACTCATCGCACGACCACCGGCGTGAGCTGCCACATCAGTTGCGACTTTTAGCTCAGTTGATACCAACTGCATGTATGCGACGTTGATCGCGAAACTACAGAGGATAATCAAAACCGGCAATAAGATTGCGAACAAGGCAAACACTGCGCCTTTTCGGCTATTCAAATGACTTTTTTTAACCATGGTATCACTCCTGTGCATCTAACTTTGTATGGCCTAGTTTTGCTACCGTCCTGCTAACGCCTGATTTTGACAAAAATCTAGTTTGCTGTGTCGTTCCCTATTCCACCGTCGAAAAAGCCACGATAACGCTCGGTATTGAGAGTGACTTCAGCGATGATTCTCCTGTCTCCGTATAGGTGCGGTAATACCAGCGAGTTCTCCCTCATTGGTAATTCGATTCGAACAGTGACTTCGGGTGTGTCGAAGTCGATTGCCTGTCCCCCGTTGACGTCGATCGTCGCGCCGTTGGCCGCCAGACGGCTGAGCACCAACTCGGCTTGATCAATCGCATCCTGGTTAACGGCGCCTTCTGTAATCACCGATCGAGCGGCTTCGTAGGCAGCATTCTGAGCAAGGTTTCTCATCATGCTGATTCGGCCAAACTCAACGCAACAGAAGATCACGATTAGGAACGCTGGAGACACCATGGCAAATTCAACTGCCGAAGCTCCTCTGCGATTGTTTCGATTCCTGCGTTTTCTACGTAGCTTGTACATCGTATTTTTCCCTATCGTTTAGTCGTCAAACTCTCGCATCATGGCGACTGAAGCTGTTGAATCACGGAGCTCGAAAATCGAGAAAGCCAAAGCCGAATTGCCCGCGTAGGGAGCAGTTACGGTGACGGTGATCGGCTCGAGGGCCGCAAGTGACTCAAAGTTGCTTGGTGAGATGGTTATCGCCGCTCCCGTGACATTTCGAGCGGCAAGCACCTCTTCGCATCGTTCTTGGACCGATGCGAATGTTGCTCCTCTACGAACTCCAACTCGAGCCCCCTCGTAAGCCACAATTTTCAACGACTCATTTAGGAAAATCCCCGAGCACGTTTCCAGTGTTCCAAACATCACGAGAATCACGACGGGAATACATAAGGCTGCCTCGACAGCAGCTGCTCCATTGCGAATCGGTCGGTTACGTCTGTTGATTTTTGACTTGCTTAAATACAAGTTGATACCCCTGACCCTTCTATGCTCGAAAAGTTACGCCTGCGAAAAAACCTTATGCCGATTCCAACAGCTGCGTGGTTTTTTTAACGAAAATCTGTGGAAATTTGAGAGAATGGGGGAGTTAAGACCGGACTTAACCCTCCCACCTGAAGAAAACTGTCCCCACATATAACAATCTATTGCGCCTAAAAAGCGTGGCCCAAAACGTTCATTGGAGCAACGTATTGGACCTAAATGCCGACTTGGACTCGATTTTGGCCGCATGGCGCGATTTTTAGTCGTCGAGACTTGGCAGCAGCGATGCGCGGCATACCCCGGTCGAGGGATGGGTATTCGTGGCCGGCGGAGCCTACGACGGGGCGCAAGGCGGCTGTACGCCAGCGTTCTGAACTAAACGCAGCCGCGCGGCTGGCTACAGGCTACACAAACTACCTCTGACGAGCACTGCAGATATTGGCCGAGCCTTAACAGTCCGGCTAACTAAGGAAGAGCAACAGGAGCTTTTTTCTTTTGGTCCTTTTGACGTGACTTCCAAGGCAACGCATCTGCGTTGGCCTCCATCTTTTTGGAAATGAACTTATCGATATAGCCCCAAAGCCCTTTGACTCTTGGCTGGCTCATCAACTGTACCCCCGTCGAACGATTCCTCCGAATAGGCACACCGACGAGCGTAGTGGCTTGTTCACGTTTCTTGGGGTCATCAATTTCATCGGGGTCTGGCCGGGATTTTTCGGCTTGTTTAAACAACGACTCAGCATCCTTTGCCGCTTCTTCATCGCCGCTTGCCCAAATGATCATCAGCGGAATCGCATTGCCATCAACGCCAGAGTAAAGCGAATTTCTCCAATTCGCAACCAACGAAAGTCCTTCCAGTTTTTTCCTCGGCGAAATCAAAATCAACGACTTTACGTCTTGTCCCTGCTTGATTCCCTTTGCATTGAATGGAGGAAAAGCGAACCAGTCATTCATAACCCACTCGACAGCCAGAACCGATGTCTTTCCAACGGCAACCACTGACAACATATCGATGTTAACCTCGCCTTCGTTGTTACGCTTGACCAGGTATTTCTTACAGCGTTCAATATCCTTGAGGACCGACGCAACTTCATTCTTGCGGAACTTCTTCGCATCAATGGGCTTTTTCAATCCTGTGACGGCTGTGCTGTCTCCATGCCCGCGTAAATCAGGAACAATCGCCGCATGTCCTGCAGATTGTAAAAAAGCCGCGTACTGCAACAACTGAGTCCGATTTCCTTCCCAATCGTGAAGCAGAATAAACGGAATCGCTTTGGCTTGATCGCCTTCTCCTTCTGCAACTGCGGGTTTGAAATAGGTGGTCGTAAGCTTAACCCCGTCTGAAGTCTCCAGAACAACTTTCTCAGGCTCCGGTGCTTCAGTTTCTTGCTTGCTCGTTTTTGAAGAAGCGCCAGCGGTCGCCGCTTTGCCGGGAACCTGCGTCGATGCTACTCGCTGGGGTGCCGTTTTGGACTGCGGTTGATTAGGACGCTTCTTAACTGTCAGTGGACTGTTTGTCTGGCCCACTACTGTGGCAACAGGCAAAACCAAAAAAATGGTGTTCGCTAATAGCCATAGCGAGAATCCCAACGTGCAATGAAAACGATTTGGCGACATAGAATTCAACTTATACTGAAAAGTTTCCAATAGGATCGACTCGAAATTACGACTCGATGATTACATTAATTTTATTTGGCCGGCTGGACCACTAGCCCATTTACCCGACTAAATTATAGAGATTTAGCGTTGTCCAATTTACTTGAATTTGCAACACCAATAGTATTCCTTTTCAGGTAGAAAAACGACGTTTTAAATGTCTCTGTTTGGGCAATAAAAAGTTAATAAAAAAGCGTCAAAGCCAGATCAACGAGGATGATTACGTCGCTTGGCTGCTTGAGTCAAGAATTCATTTAGTGGACACGTCTTCGTAACTACAATCAAATGAAGCCCATGTGGCGACTCATGATCGATCTCAGCGTGAATTTGCGAACGGTAAAACTGGGGTTTTAGGACTTAAACTTCGAATTGGGTTGCCTCACCCCATTTTACATCCGAAAATGAACTAGTGCTCCGTCAAAAACTGAATTGACCAGCCCATGCAAGGATTTCGATTAGCATTGGTCAATTCAGCTCGGTTGGACCACTAGACGGTTGTTGTTTGTTGTGAAAGCAAGATTTAACAGCCCTCGAAAAATATCAAAATCGGTCTCTCCAGGGGTTTGAATGTGGTTAGACCGTACAATCGCGGAGACAAACTTTGAGTATTAGAACCCTTCGACGTTGGTGGCAGGTCAAGACCGGTAGAGTCGACACTCCCATCGATGGTGGAGTCCCGTTTTGGATTTTCAGCTTGGTGTTTCACTTGCTGATCATCATCTTCCTGGCTCGAATTGTTATGCCGACCGAGGAAGAGAACACCGTCAACCTTACAGTTGCTGAGCCGATCGCGGAGCTTGAAGAGGAAGAAATTCCTGAGCTTCAATTTGATGACTTCTCTGAAGAGATTGGAGCCGATGGTGACGACGGGTTCGAAGCCGCAGCTGCACAAGCTCCAATAGTTGACGTCGCACTCGAAGATCCGGTCGACCTTGAATTACCCGATCACGAAGTGGGCGAGTTGGTCACTGACACGGATTTCTTCGAAGCCACTGCGGAGAATCTTTCGTCAATTGCGGTGAAAGGAAATGTGGGCAACTCGGTAACCGCAGCATCGGGCGCCGTGGATCGAATGACTCAGGAGATTCTTCTTTCGATGGAAGAAAGAAACACTGTTGTCGTCTGGCTGTTTGACCAATCAGCTAGCCTGATGCGGCAACGAGAAGAAATCCTGTCCCGATTCGATCGGATCTACGAAGAGCTTGGGATCATTCAAGCATCCGGGCACCAGTCGTTTGATTCCAAAGCCGGCAAGCCCCTATCGACTCAGGTTTACGCGTTTGGCAACAAGATTAACCAACTGTTGGATCAGCCGACCGACAGTTTAGCGACGATCAAAGAGGCGATTGAAAACATCGAGCGTGATTCAACAGGAATCGAGAATGTAATGGAGGCGGTAGCGACTGCAGCCAAAGACCATCAGGCATTCCGCAAGATAGACCGTGCCACCGGCCAACCAAAAGCCAACGTGATGTTGATCGTCGTTTCCGATGAAGCCGGAGACGATGTTGAACATCTGGACAAGACGGTCCAGACTTGCACCAAACTTCAAATGCCGGTTTACGTTATTGGCGTTCCGGCACCCTTCGGGCGTTTGCAGACAAGAGTCAAATGGGTTGATCCTGATCCCGAATTTGATCAGGAGCCGCAGTGGGCCGTCGTTTCACAGGGGCCGGAGTCCATTTACCCAGAGCGACTGCAGCTCGATTTCACGGGCAACTTTGACGACTTGGACATGATTGATTCGGGCTTTGGGCCATTTCACTTGACCAGACTCGCGTACGAAACTGGCGGAATCTACTTCGCTGTTCACCCCAATCGGACTACCTCACGTCGGGTAAGACGGCGCGAGACCCAAAGCTATTCTGCTTATCTGCAGTACTTCTTCGAACCCAAAGTAATGAAGCGTTACCGCCCTGACTACGTTTCGATCGGTTCATACAATTCGAGTTTGGCCAAAAATGCTTCCAGAGCGGCGCTGGTCAAAGCGGCTCAGTTCTCGAGCACCGGTCAGCTTGAAACTCCCAGGATGAGGTTTGAAAAAACCGACGAAGCCAGATTTGTTAATGCGGTTTCAAAAGCCCAACGAAGCGCAGCCATCATTGAGCCAGCAGTCAATCAACTATACGAAATCCTTCGTGCCGGAGAAGAAGCTCGGGCCGAAGAGACTTCGCCTCGATGGAAAGCCGGTTATGATCTGGCGATGGGCCGGGCGATTGCCGCCAAGGTCCGTGCCGAGACTTACAACGCGATGCTGGCTTTGGTAAAAACCAAATTGAAATTCGACAAGCCCAAGGACAAGAATACTCCTCAGAACAATACCTGGGTCCTCAGACCTGCGGACACAATCGATACCGGTAGTCAGGATGCCAAACTATTGGCAAAGGCTAGAAAGTATTTAGAGCGAGTTACCCAAGAACATGAGGGCACGCCTTGGGCCATGCTGGCAACTCGTGAGCTAGAAACGCCATTGGGATGGAAATGGTCCCAGGAGTACAACGCACCTCGACGACGTAATATCAACAACAATAACAATAACAACGCCAACAGAAGCATGAAAAAAGATGAAGACATGAAAATGAAGAAGAGGCGCCCGCCACCTCGGTTGTAGCGGCCAAGGTTGATTCGCGTTAGTTTAAAATCGCGTCTTGGGCGATCGAGTCTAACCTGTCACTCATCACAAATAGTCGTGCAATGCGATCGGTCAATCTGGCCAGATAGAACATTTCAAACTGTCGGTCAGAAGTTTGGATTGACGGACGTCCATTTTCGGGAAACGAAAATTCCTCCGGGCCATGGGCGTAAGCAACTTGGCCGTTCTTTTCGATGTCGTAAACGGTACAGGACAAGTCGGCACGGCCCTTGTGAAGCGTTGCTCCGTCGTGAATCGAATAGGAACCGATATCAATCACGAGCACCTTTTCTACGCCAAGATCTTCTCCAAACCTGGCCACTTCAGCCGGATCCCAATCGTTTTGGTCGATCCAATTCTCGACTTTGGCTGGGGACACAATCTCCGTGTCCTTGAGCCCTTGAGCAAGCTTAACACTCACATTCTTGGCGATCGAATAGGTCAACGTGTCTGGCCCATATGCGGAAGCGTCTGACGCGCAAACTACAGCGACTTTGCTCCCGGCCAAACCTTCGTAGTCTGCAGGAACTTCATGTCCTTTGATGACGTAGAGGAGTTGTGCTATTTGATTAAAGCAACCTGTGGAAGTCGTCAAAATCGCTAACGGCAACAACAACAGCAATGCGCGACTAGTGAATCCGTTTTTACGATTTGCCATATCATGTTCCGCTTGTTGTGCGCTGTTGGCGCAATGAAGATTACAAAAGAAACGCTTTTGAGCCGGCGGAGACTAGCAATGCGGGCAAATAGGGGCAAGGTCATTGAACTGATAGCAAAGCAAATCTGCTTAACTCAGTCGTCTTTTGCTGTGCTTTTACGCCAAAGGCGTTAGATCTATAGCGTTCTTGAACCTTGGGTTATCTGAACACATTTTATAACAACCTCAACGGGATTGGATCAGACTCTGGGTTGCTGTGATCAAACCCCGTTTGGGGTTTAGGGATTGATAACCTTTAGGGATTGATAACCTTTACCCAGGGTTCAAGAACC
>CAYSQZ010000084.1:14361-17861 GCA_964433035.1 uncultured Pirellulaceae bacterium
TTTAGGGATTGATAACCTTTAGGGATTGATAACCTTTACCCAGGGTTCAAGAACCAGGGCTGTTGATTAAACCCCGTTGGAGTTTGGCGGAGTCAAAGGAGACGATCAACTTAATCTTCGAATTCGTCTTCCAATTCCTCGGCGAGTTTTTCGTTCACTTTGATCCTGCGAATTCCCTGTCCTTTGCCGGACTTTGGATCGACATCGATCACAACAGCAGATATTTGATTGTCGCCAGTGGCAACATCAAAAGGAATCGGACGGAATGTCAGTGTCGCAGAAAGCACCTTTTCAATTTTGCGACCAAGGATACTCTCGTGTGGACCAGTCATACCAACATCAGAGATGAACGCCGTCCCGCCTGGTAGTACTTGTTCGTCAGCAGTAGGCACGTGGGTGTGAGTGCCACAAACCGCCGTCACTCGACCATCGAGGTGCCGTCCCATCAATTGCTTGTCGCTGGTAGCTTCGGCATGAAAATCGCAGAATCGAATTTTTACGTCCTCGGGAATCTCTTCCAAGACTTCATTCGCCTTGGTGTACGGACAATCGACCGGCTTCATGAACACCCGTCCGATCAAGCTAAAAACCGCAACCTTCCTGCCGGTTTCCGATTGGACGACAACCCAGTTCTTGCCAGGAGCCTCGGCGGGGTAGTTGGCCGGTTTAACAATATTGTCTTTGGACTCCAGAATTTCGATAATATCTTTCTTGCGATAGATATGATCACCCAGCGTCACACAATCCACGCCGGCAGAGATCAGTTTCCGATAACCGGCTGGCGTAAGCCCTGATCCATTCTCAGAGTTTTCGGCGTTGGCAACCACCAAATCGATTGATTCGCGCCGCCGCAACCCGGGCAGGGCCTGGCATACAATCGACATACCGGGCTTGCCAACAATATCTCCAATGAACAGTATTCGCACGAAGTTTTCTTTCTGATTGGCCTAACCCGCGAGGGTCAGGCATCTGGTGAGAGACCAGGAGTTGATAAATTGGAATAGGTAAGCCGGGGACTCCCGCCCGACAATTCAGAATCAAAAACGGGCAAGCGTGTCCGTTCTACGTCAATGAATTAATGCCTCAGGACATAGACTAAGCTTAGGGTAAACCCGAGATTGATAAAATCCTGAAATCACTATCGGGCCAGTTCAGTAAACCGTGATTCTCGGATCACGACGACTTTAACCTCGCCCGGGTAGGAAAGCCGGTCTTCGAATGCTTTGGCAATATCGCGACAAATTTTTGCCGCGCGAGCATCGTCGGCATCTTTTGCACTGGCAATCACACGGACCTCGCGGCCAGCCTGAACGGCGAAGGCTTGTCGGACCCCTTTGAATTCTTTAGCGATCCCTTCAAGCTCTTCCATTCGCTTGATGTAGCGATCGAGCGACTCGCGACGAGCTCCCGGTCGCGAAGCACTACAAGCGTCGGCCGTCGCAACAACTACCGTGTAGGGATACTCGACAAGAATCTCGTCATGATGTCCCAAGGCGGCATGAACCACCTCGGGGCCCTCACCATATCGCTTGAGCAAATCGGCGCCGATCTTGGGATGCCCGCCCTCCATGTCGTGATCGGCGGCTTTGCCGATGTCATGCAACAACCCACAACGCTTGGCCAGTCGCCCGTCGAGCCCCATCATCTCAGCCACCATGCCGGCGATGAAGGCGACTTCAACACTATGGCGGAGCACGTTTTGGCTATAGCTGGTTCTAAAATGTAGTCGACCAAGCAAATCAATCACGGGCTTTTTTAAACCATGGACATCAACTTCCTGGGCCGCTTCTGTGCCTTTCTTGTGGATCAGCTGGTCAATCTCCGATTGAGTTTCTTGAACCAACTCCTCAATTCTCGATGGGTGAATTCTCCCATCGGCGATTAACTTTTCCAGCGAAAGCCTCGCTACTTCTCGCCGAACCGGATCGAATCCACTGACAATCACGACTCCGGGGGTGTCATCAATGATGACATCAATGCCTGTTTCTTTCTCGAACGCCCGAATGTTACGACCCTCGCGGCCAATGATACGACCCTTCATTTCATCGTTGGGAATGTCAACGGTGCTGGTCGTGGATTCCGACGTTTGAGTGGCGGCGTAACGCTGTGTCGTCATGAGCAGGATCTCGCGGGACTTTGTTTCGCAGATCTCCTTCATCTTCTTTTCATGATCCAGGATCCTGCCGCCCACCTCGTCATCGAGCTCGTCCTCAAGCAGTTTCAATAGCCGGCTGGTGGCTTCTTCTTTGCTCAACCCAGTCATCTTATGAAGCTCTTTTCGTTGCTTGACGAGAACTTCACTAAGATCTTTTTCGGTTTCGTTTATCTGTTCAAGTTTGACTTTCAAGCGATTTTGAGAAGACTCAATAAGCTGCTCCTGCTTTTTTAAATCTTCCCCCTGTTGGCTCAGGAGCGTCTCGCGTTTGTCGAGCCCTCGTTCGCGCTGGTGAATTTCTTCGCGAAACTTACTGAGCTCGCGTTCGGCTTCGGCTTCTCGTTTGAGCTCAAGCTCCTTGATCGCGATTTCTGAGTCTCGCAGTTTTTGGCTTGCATCTCGATCAGCGGCATCGAGAATCAACTGCGCTTTCGCTTTCGCCCCCCGGCCAATGAGCAGGGAATAGAGTACCAGGGCTCCCGCGCCAAGCAGCAGACCGCACAAACCGAATACCATTTCGGTGTTAGACATCCCAATCATATTCCATCGCTTCCTATCTGAAAGTGACGGCAAACTTATGACGCAATCGGGACAAGAAAAATCTGGTTATTCAATCAGGCCAACGGTTTCGAGGCGGCCCTTTACCGCCGCGACCAAAAAAGTTCGCCAACGGGCCGCTGGATCGGTCAACGCCTGATTCATCACAGAATGAATGCACACTCCGGACACGCCACTGAAGCCAACGGGCATCGGGCAAATACTCAACCGAAACAGAAATCCATCCAACCAAGGGAAGCCAAAAGGCCAGATCAACGAGTCCAAGTTCTCCAAATCGTTGATTTCGAGAACTTTTTCGTCGGGTTGCTCTGGAAACTTTGCGCACGGCGGGCGATAGCCGCAAAAAGACGCTCAGGATGATATAAATCAAATCCATGGCTCACCAAAGTTGAATTTGCGGAACAAATAAATGTTACCAACCAAATTCAATTTTCTTGCTCATCCGACTTGCAACGTCAAAGAAGTTTGCGTCACCAAGTCTGCTGTTAAAATTACTTTTCGACAAATCGGTCAAACCGTTTGTCAAACTCTATTTTAGCACAAACGCTTCACAACACAATTAAGCGTAAAACCAGTCGCCAAACCCGTCATATAGCTAACATTTGAACTGCTTTACGTGAGTACAGACATCGAATCATCCGAAAATCCTCTTTCTTCCTCGCCTGCTCATGGGCTGGTTGAATCTATCGAAAATCAGTTCGACTACCAATCGTGGCAAGGCATCAAAACGATTGTCTCGGTCTCCGGAGGGCCCGACAGTGTTGCGCTGTTGCGCGGCCTGTTGTCG
>CAYSQZ010000085.1:0-17791 GCA_964433035.1 uncultured Pirellulaceae bacterium
GATTGGGTTTGATCCCCTTGGGAAATCTTCTCCTCCGAATTTTCGGGGAGAGGGGAGCAAAGGCACAAACTCACGAACTGTAGAACTTTTGAAATTTTGAAATTTTGAAATTTAGCTGTGTCTAATCCTATTTTTTGGCTTTCTCCGCAATCAACGAGGCAACCAACGCTGTCCAGCCGGTTTGATGGCTCGCACCGACACCTCGACCGTTGTCTCCGTGAAAGTACTCATAAAAAAGAATGTGATCCTTGAAGTGCTCATCATTCTGCATCTTGGGATATCTGTTATAGACCGGGCGATGACCGGCATCGTTGTTAGTAAAGATTGAAGTCAAACGCTGACCAACCTCATCGGCGGCTTGCGAGATCGTCTTCTTTTGGCCCGATCCGACTGGGCATTCGATTTGAAAATCGTCACCGTAATAATCATGGAACTTGTACATTGATTCGACCAGCAGAAAATTCATTGGGAACCAGATTGGGCCACGCCAATTTGAGTTTCCGCCAAACATCGAAGTGGTCGATTCGGCCGGCTCGTATTTGACCGACACTTGACCGCCATCGCATTGGATCATGCTGCCGTCACAGTTAACGGAGTATGGATTTTCTTCGTGGTATTTGGATACCGCTCGAATGCCGAAATCGGAAAAGAACTCCTTTTCGTCGAGCATTCTGCGCAGGAGGGCCTTCATCCGATGGCCACGCAGAAGCGAAAGCAAGTGCGTGTCACCTGTGCCCGGCTCATGCCAGCGTGAAACAAGGTTCGCCAGGTCCGGTCGGTTCTCGAGAAACCATTCCATCCGTCGCTTGAAATTCGGCACCTTGTCAAGCAACGCAGAGTCGAGCGTTTCGACAGCGAACAGCGGCGCCAGCCCAACCAGCGAACGTACTTTGAGCGGAATCGTGTGGCCCGAGGGCAAGTGCAAGACGTCGTAGTAAAACTGATCCTCTTCGTCCCATAGCCCTTCGCCATCACCACCCAGATCGTTGAGCGCCTTGGCGATATACAGGAAATGCTCAAAGAACTTGGTCGCAATGTTTTCGTAGACGGGGTTTTCGATCGCCAGTTCCAACGCGATCCGCAACATATTGAGCGAATACATTGCCATCCAGCTGGTGCCGTCGGACTGATCAATATGTCCGCCACCTGGAAGCGGCGCGCTGCGGTCGAACACACCGATGTTGTCCAAGCCAAGAAAGCCGCCTTGAAAAACGTTTCGGTTGTCGGCGTCTTTTTTGTTGACCCACCAGGTAAAATTCAAAAGCAGTTTATGAAAGACGGTTTCCAAAAAAGCACGATCGGACGTTCCATGCCGCTCTTGCTCAATCTGATAAACGCGCAATGTTGCCCAAGCATGAACAGGAGGGTTCACATCGCCAAACGCCCATTCGTAAGCCGGGATTTGCCCGTTAGGGTGCATGTACCACTCACGCGTCATCAGCACCAATTGCTCTTTGGCAAACACCGGATCCACAAGCGCAAAGGGTACGCAATGGAAAGCCAGATCCCAGGCTGCGTACCACGGGTACTCCCATTTGTCGGGCATTGAAATGATGTCCGCGTTGTTGAGGTGTTCCCACTCGTGGTTGCGACCGTTGCGCCTGGACGACGGCGGGTTTGGCTGAGTTGGATCGCCTTCAAGCCACTGCGAGATATTGAAATTGTAAAACTGCTTCGTCCAAATCAAGCCCGCGATTGCTTGTCGTTGAACGTTACGCTGATCTTCGTTCTCAATACCTTTTTGCAATTCCGCGAAATAGTCGTTCGCTTCCGACTTGCCATTATCAAAGAGAGCATCAAACCCTTCGAAAGGTTCCTGGACGACTCCATCATCGCGGTACAATCGGAAATCAAACACGGCTGATTCACCAGCACCAATCGAAGCCTTCAAACGCGCGGCGCACTTGGTTCCCGTCTTGTCTGGATTGACTGCCTTGGTATCGCCATTGATCACGTACGAGTGAAAAGCGTCTTTGTAGAAACCCTTCGCCTCCATCCCAAAGATGGCGGGATTGGTTTCGTTGTCGGTAAACAGAAACTCTGCATCCGAATTCGAGCAGAAGCAGTAAGTTCCCAACTGGGCGTGCTCTGCTATGACGCGCCCGCCATCTTGCAAACTCATGCTGGGCTTAACGCCATCGCCGCGCCCCCAGCTCCATGTATTTCGAAACAACAGGTTGGCCAGCAGATCAAATTCGGCAGCTTCAGGGCCACGGTTAAAAACGGTGATACGAATCAACGTGTCAAACTCAGAAGCCTTGACATACTCAATGAAGACATCAAAGTACCGATTATCATCAAAGACACCGGTGTCCAGCAACTCGTACTCATCCTTTTGCTTGCCGGCCGAACGATTGGTGTTGGCCAGATCTGCATAGGGATACTCCGACTGAGGATACTTGTAAAGCATCTTCAAATAGGAATGACTAGGCGTGCCGTCGAGATAGTAGTAATGCTCTTTGACGTCTTCCCCGTGATTGCCTTCGTTACCGGTCAGCCCGTACAGGCGTTCCTTAAGAATCGCGTCCTTGCCATTCCACATCCCCAGCGAAAAACAAAGCCGCTGATGGTCGTCACTGTATCCGCCGATCCCATCCTCGCCCCAACGGTAAGCGTGTTTGCGAGACGCTTCGTGATCAAGAAACTCCCAAGCCTCCCCATGCTCGCTGTAGTCCTCGCGGACAGTGCCCCATTGCCGCTCGCTCAGATAAGGGCCCCAAGTGCGCCAATCGCTTCCAGGGGTAGATACTCGTTCGGATTCACTGGCCATGATGCTTAATTCTAAAGTTGATTTTAAAAGTAAAATTGTTGTGACATAGACTCAGACTGGCAGACTCGCGTTTAAAAAAGCCCAACCGTTTAATAGATCCTTACTTAACGGAATCTTAACGGAATCTTCACTGGCTACCATCACCCCTTTTTATTTGTTTTTGTATTGACCTTTGGCCACATCGTGTCCGCTTTGCCCAAGTTCACTTCTGGATTCATTTTCCACATTTTTACAGCTTTTCATTTCGCTGAACAACCAAACGTCCTTTCACGATTGACCAAGTCTTAACATCCGCTTTCTCGACTTTGCCCATCGACATTGACATCGCGCAGTAGCCGCCAAACTGTGGAGCATGAGGCCCCGAAGAACTTAGGACTAGAAACTTAAGAAGATCTTTGGAGCGTATTTGAAGAATTCTTGGTTTGATCGCACTAGCTGACGTACCGTGAAGTGATTTCTTTCTGGTTCATCAGTGTTCGATGAACGGGGCACATGTCGGCAATCTGGAGCATACGGTCTCGCTGCGCCTGGGTAAGGTTTCCCTTGATTGTGATGAGACGTTCAATTTGATCGACAAGCGCTTTTTGATCTTCGCAGCTCTCGCAATCGCTGGCATGGATTCGACCATGCAGAAGCTGCACTTTGATTTCATCAATCTCCAAACCTTTACGCTGGGCATACATGCGTAGCGTCATCGACGTACAAGTTCCAAGCGCAGCCAACAGAAAATCATATGGAGTACCGCCCAGATTAGCGCCACCGACCGACGCCGGTTCATCAGCGACCAAATGATGGTCCCCAGCATAAATATCCTGCGTCAAACCGCCCTCCCGTTCAGCAACCAGGACACCAGACTCTGGCGCTGTGTTTTTCGCTGGCGAAGCTTCAGCGGCTTCCGCCTGACCGGTACCTAAATACCGAGTGGCCCAAGTTGAAACGAGGGTCGCGACAAACGTCGCATCATCTGAATTTCGAAGCAGATGGTCTGCTCCGTCCAGCGATACAAAGCTCTTGGGATGCTTGGCAGCTTCATAGATTTTTCGTGCGTGTTCGACACTGACGATTGAGTCAGTGGGTGAATGGCAAATCAACAGTGGCTTGCGGTTGGCCGAAAGCGTTTCCAGCAACGCCGCCTTGTTTACGTCTTCAATGAATTCTTTTCGAACAGAAAACGGGCGTCCGCCGAGTGAGACTTCCGCTTGGCCGTCCTCGTTGATTCTGGAAATCGCGTCGTCGTCAAAGAGGTGCAACACGTGAGCAGGATCGCTTGGGGCGCCAATAGTGGCGACCAGCTTGACCTCTTCAAACTCCTGAGCAACTGCCAAAACTGCGGCGCCGCCCAGACTGTGTCCGACCAGCAAGTCGACGGACATGCCATCGTTTTTGAGCGCACTGATTGCGGACCGAAGATCGTCCAGGTTGGTCGAGAAATTCGTATTTGCAAAATCACCTTCGCTTTGACCTAGTCCGGTAAAGTCAAACCTGAGTACCGCAAAGCCCTGGTCTCGCAGTCCTCTTGAAACACGACTTGCTGCGAGGACGTTCTTGTGGCACGTAAAGCAATGAGCAAAAACAGCCACGCCTCGACGGGGTGTGGCTGGCAATTCCAAGGCGCCGGCCAGCGTACCGCCATCACGGTTCTTAAATTCAAACTTTGTATTCACTGTTGTACCCCTGAGTACCAAGACGTTTCAATTGAGATCTCAAAACGTAAACGAACGAGGCTTAGGCTTCCAGCCTGCGGTTGAATTGCGATAACACGGTCTGGAAGCCTATGAAGCGGAGCTCATCAACCCTCTCCAATCAAAGCCGATTTCATCGTCTTTTCTTGACCTTCCCAATTTTGGGTGGGTGGCTTTGTTTAGTTAAAACCGCTCAATCTCAGACCGCTCAATCTGAGCAACTATTCGAACTGCTCAAAACCAAAATCAAAACTACTCAAAACCAACTACTCAAAACCAAAATCGTCGAGATGGATTTCCTGATCGTCAGTAACGAACGGCTCAAAAGGAATTCGTTTGTGCTGGAAAAATCTCTCATTTATCTCGTCATAAGTTTCTGCGGCCCGTTTTTCGCCAACGGCAAATAATTTCGGAATGTTTTCGACTTCGTCGAGTCCCCATTTTTCGGTCATTCTAAAATTGACGTGGCGGTATCGATTGCCAAGGAAAAATTTTAACGGCAAATGAATGCCTTGTGCCTGCGAGGTACCCATCACATCCGCAACACGCGGTGCCCAGTAGAGTAATCCAGCCGCATCGCCCGGCGGTTCCATCGCAAACTGGGCTCGACCAGTGCCAACTGAAAGCAGGTGCAGATCACTCGTTCTAAAGTGTGCCTCTGGATGGGCGGTGTCTGTAAGTTCGTTGATTCGAAGCGCTTCGGCGACAGCCAGCATGCTTGGATCTGCCGCCCACATACCACCGTCGACATAGCTATTTTCACCGATTTGACGATGAGGAAAATAAGTCGGTGCTGCCGTGCTTGCGATAATAGCGTCTGCAATTTTTATGTCCGAATCATGGATAGCCTTGGGCAGGTGCCGCGACCGAAACACGTGCGGTTTCCCCTTGGTCAAGTTGACCGCCGGCATGATCAACCGAGTAAATTTAACATCCTTCAATGTCTTTTCACCGAAACCTTCAGCGAAAGATTCCTCCAGTGCCGTTGGCAAGAAGCGAGCTCGAAACGCAGCTGCAAGATCCCCTCCAGTGCCCTTCTTAAAGAAATAGTCGCCGATTGGGAAAAGGAAGCGGTAGAAACCTTTCGCTTTGTACTTGGGGCGAGGTGTAAAAATTCCGGCGCCGTAGCGGACATAAAAATCATGCATTTTCGCGGCTGGCATCCCAGACGCCAGCCCCGCAGCAATGATAGCACCAGTGGAGGTGCCCGCGATCAGGTCAAACGATTCCGCAATGGGGCGTCCTAACTTGTCTTCCAGTTCGTTGAGGTAGGAAGTGACAAATGCGCCGCGAATTCCTCCGCCAATTAATGAGAGTATTTGAAACCGTGCCATCGGTTTTGCTCCAGGAGTATAACTTTGTAGATCTGTTCAAATTTGGTTCAAGGCAACGAACCTACAAACGCCATCGCCAACTACACATTATATCTAGAGCGTTTTTTCTAAATCTTGAGATTTTATGCAAGCAATTCCGAGAAAAACGACACGAATTGGAGGTTGCGATTGGATTTTGTAAAGTTGGAACTTCATCGCGGGCTTTGGATCATTGACTTCCAGACAAATGATGTGCGTTCCTCGCCCGAGGTGGAAGAACTTTTCGACTTCTGGATGGCCTCGATTCAAGACTCAATACCAACATCAACTCTTAGCCATCCACCCGGAAAACAAGACGTGCCAGTATGTGTCGTAGATCCGGTGATCCAATTACAGGACTCTTGGCATTTCGTCTCTGATGAAATTTGAATCATCGAATAATCCAAGCCAAAAAAGGCGACTTTGATTGGGTTGATAATCGCCAATCCTGGAACTCCGTGAACCAACTGCCCATCGTGATTCCGCAATTGTGAATCAAGCGAGAAAATCCTAGACTCATCGTGCGAACCAATGCAAACGACCTTTGCAGGTTGGTGTGCCCCAGCATGCTTCGCCGGAAACCACCTGAGGCGACTCAATGCCTGGAGCACAGCCCATCGTTGGTCACAGTTGCGAGGAAGATTTCTTTGGCAGTCGAATCTCTCTCTGTCGCCGAGGCAGTTGACGAAGCTTGGAGTACAGAAGAAGCCTGGTACGTTTTTTTGAATTAGCATAAGGCCCAACGCTTGTGAGACATAAACACTCTAGCTTCGATGGAAATGTAGACGAGCCTTGGCTACTTCATTTGGTCGATCAGCTGCCGACCAAACTCTGGGTGGGGCTGTGGCTGGTCACGATTTTGTTGTCGGCAATAGTCTACTGGGCAGCCAGCAGCTATCTCGATGGTCATGGTCTGGTGTGCACGATGCACAGAGAAATGGAAAGTCCGGTTTCTTTTCCGACGGCGCTTTATTTCAGCTGTGTGACGACCACGACGCTTGGTTATGGTGACTTTGCTCCGGAAGGGATTTCCAGAGTGTTTGCAATCCTGCAAGCTTTTTTGGGCATGACGGTTGTCGGAGCTGTGATTTCAAAAGTCCTGACGCGTCATCAAAGTCAAACGATTGCCGAAACAAACAGGATCGCTGTCGCCGAACGATCTGCAAGTGTCTTTGCAGCATTGAATCAACAGTTGGTCGAGTTCCAGGAGATCAGTCGATCAAAAGATCGCGACGATCACGATGAAGCCGGGCATGACAGGTTAATTCGACGCTGGGTGAATGCAGAGTTAAGGTTCAATTATCTTTTGGAAACGATCCAAAGGCTGCTCTCAAAGCGCGAAATTGCCCTTGCGACAAAAACGAAAATCCTGACAGCCCTCGGTAATACGGTAGCGGAATTTGGTGCGGCCAGTATAGCGTGTAATTTTCCAGTGGACTCATCAACCTCTATTTCGAACTTGATGAATATCTGCGAGAGCAGCGACACCGGCGCCAAGCTTCCCAAAAATCCCGGCATTGATGACATTGTCAAATGCTTGAATTCGTAAGTGGCACTTTTACCAATTTCAGACCATCGGCTGGTGAGAACTGGCCAATCTCGGCGAGGAAGTCTTGATCGTTCAGACGCTCCAGTTGGCTGGTAGGCAGAATCAATTCGTCGATTCTTTTGTGCGAATCGCAACCGGTATTTCCCGCCCAGTTGCGTACGGCATGCCGAACAGTTTGTCGAGCAATGCGGCTCGCGATTACCCAGTGCTTGCATGATTTTCTGGTGAAATCAGGACTTTTTTAGTCTGCTATAAAATTTTCTCAATTTTTATAGCGAAAGGCTCAAAACTTAACCGCATCTCTATTCCTCGCCAGCATGCAACTTACTAGCTTTGGCGTCGGTTATCGGCGCAAGTGGAACTGCATTTCGACCTGCCGCCACAACTTGAACTTAAAGGAAACAGTATGAGAAGCAGTGTGAAGCGGGTTTTAACAATTGCATTTTTAACACTTGCTTTTTGCGTGGGATTGGGAATTCCCGTTGCGCAGGGGCAACAGAATGCCGATTTAAGATTCAGTGCGGCGACCATTTTGCCGGCTTCGATTCTTCAAACCGATACCTACAAAATCTCCGATACCGTTATGGTCAGCGACCATCAATTCCAATTTAACATTGAAACGAACTACGGAGCGTTTCCCGTTACTGGCATCCCGCTGCTGGAGAAACGACTTTCTGAATTGCGAGCCATCGAGGAGGCCAGTCAAATCAGCCATCAGGCAGTTGCTGCCAAGAGTGCTTGGGCGACACTAAAACGAACTCCACAGGGAGCTGAGCATTTGCTTGCCGATCCGCTTGGCACGCTTAAGCAAGCGCCCAGAGGAATCAGAAAGATGGCTGCGAACTTTGTCGACCCTGTCAGCAGGCGTAGTGGCTCGGAATCTCGGAGGAAATTGGCAGCGAATTTAGGCGTCGATTCGGAAACAAGAAATCCTGTTTTAAATCACCTGCTTGGCGAGTTGGCAACCCGAGAAATGGTTGGCCAATCGGCTACCAAGTTCGCATTGGGTGCTGCGGTCCCTGGGCTTGGGACACTGGCTTCGATGGAAGAGTTGCGAGGCACAGTCGCATCCAGAAGTCCGCATGAACTTTTGGCACAGATGGATGCGGAGCTAACCCAGTTGGGCACTTGGGCTCCAGTCAAAGACGCTTTCGTCAAATCCAATAACTGGACGCTGTTGGAGAAGTTATCCTTTATGCAATCGTACAAACGACTTGCCGGGGTCGAACATGCCGATTTGTTGCTTTACCTGGCTAGTCGAGTTGGATCGGAGGCAGAGATATTACGTCGTCTGATCACCGTCCAACTGTTGGCAGAATTGCATTCGAAAAATCCAATCCAAACCTTGTCAGATGCGGGGCTACCGATCGCCTGGCTGAAGGATGGCCAAATTGTAGGAGTCTGTTCCATTGACTACTTAACCAACTCGGCGGAAGTCCAACAAGTCGCGGCTGGATTCAGAAAGAACAATCCAAATAAGACAATCAGTCTGCTTTCGGCTGGATGGATTTCACCAGAAGCTCAAAAGACACTCGATGCCAACAGGATCACCTTCGTCCGAGCGGACTTTGCCGCAAATGCGAAGATTGCCAATCAGTCAACTAATGCCCAAGGATCACGTCGATGAGACGACTACTCCAAATTGCCAACAGCAGTCGACTGTTTGTTGCATTTTGCTGCATTGCAATGCTTACTGGATGCCAATCCCTCAAGCAACGCAGGCAGGTAGATCTGGGTGAGATCTACGACGATCTAGCGCACTTACCTGATACCGAGCGCAATCCGGTGGTGGTGATCCCGGGAATCCTTGGCTCGCGATTGGTGGACCACCAGACAGGTGAAGTCGTTTGGGGAGAGATGGGCCTGGCGGGAGTGAGTCCTTTAAAAACTCACAGTCTCACTGAGCTTGCGCTTCCCATGCAATTTGGAGTGCCGCTCCATCAACTGCATGACCAAGTCCGACCCGACGGGCCACTGGACCAGATAACATTTCGAGTGGCCGGTATTCCGGTCAAAGTGAACGCTTATGCGCAAGTCCTTGCAACACTTGGCGTCGGTGGTTACCGCGATCAACATTTCCGTGGAAAATCGCGATTGAATGAAGTGAGTTACGGAGACGATCACTTCACCTGTTTTCAATTTGCTTACGATTGGCGAAGAGACATTAGCGAGTCAGCCGCACAATTGGCTCAATTCATTGAACAACGGGACGCCTACACGCGGCAAAAGTTTCTCGAAAAATTTGGGATCGAAAACCCCAACATCAAATTCGACATCGTAGCTCATTCGATGGGCGGCATGGTAGCACGGTATTATTTACGCTACGGCAATCAACCGCTGCCCGATGACGGTTCGCTGCCAGTGTTGACTTGGGAGGGAGCCAGACGAGTCGGCCGGGTATTTATAGTGGGGACACCGAATCTAGGGTCGACGCAAGCGATCAATGAAATGAAAGACGGGTTACGGCTTGCCCCTCCGATGCCCAAGTTTCCGGCGGCCGTCGTTGGAACCATGCCGGCTGCCTACCAGCTCTTTCCTCGCAACGAAGAAAAGCCATTGGTTTTCGAGGACGGCAGCAGCCCCGACGTTTTATCCCCAGGCACATGGCAGCAATTGGGGTGGGGATTGGCGGACGAAAGGCAAGACCACGTGTTAGCAAGAATGATGCCCAATTGCTCGAAACAGCAACGTCGCCAAATCGCACTGGAACACCAGGAGAAATGCTTGATGCGAGCAAGTCAGTTGCATCAGGCTTTGGATTTTCCAGCGCCCCTGCCTGCAGGTTTGGAAATGCACTTGTACGCTGGCGATGCCAAGAAAACGCTGCACCAACTTTGTGTTGATTCGCGCAGCGGCCGAGTCAAAAGAGAAATAAAGACTGCAGGCGACGGAACCGTCACGCGCACCAGTGCGACTGCAGAAAGACGTCCCGAAGTGTCGAACAGGCCGCCATTTCGGATGATTCCGTGGACCGACGAAACGTTCCTTTCAACGGACCACCTGGGCCTGACGCGTGACCGGACTTTTGTTGACAACGTTTTGAACCAACTTTTAGTTACGCCAGCCGTTCGCTGATTAAGGCGCCTCGGACACCGTTTTCAGCTCTGACGCTTCGGGTTTCCCTCTGGCAGTTCTGCCATATCATCGGCGACGGCATCGGCGACAGAACTGCTACCCAACGTAGCTGGGCTCGGCAGAGTTCAGGAGCCCCGGCAACTCACACCCGCGTGTGGCGACGCCGGCTACGGTTATTCGGTTTGCCTAATTGTGCAAATGCAGGCGACTTACTTCTCCTGTTTTTCCTTGTCCTTCACCTTGTTGGCCGCACTTTCGAGGTTACTCGAATCTGTCGTGAGCGTCTTGTCGATCAACGCGCGAGTAAAAGCCAATACACGGTCTGTGTTCGAATCGATCGTCTTGATCGAATTGGATATCCGCTGAGCACCATCATTTGAATCTGTCAGCAAGTAAAAATGCCTCAATCGTTTGCCCGTGTCGATGATCGCTTGGTTTGTTTGCGGCGAAGGATTGTCGATAGACTGTAGCGCCGCGAAACTCGATTCCAGCTCTATTTTTGCCTCAGCCGTTTTTCCCAGTTTCAGACACGCCATGCCAAGCAACGATCTTGCTTCCTGCAGTAAGTGTGAAGATCTTTCAGGTAGTTGCATCATGCCGTTGCCGATACGCATCGAGTACCAAAGCCCAGCTATTGTCAGGCACAGCCTGACCTACAAACTACTAAGCCGCAAAGCAATGAAGTAATCATTAGCGTGTAGGACACGGGAATTGGGATCGCCAGGATCAACAGGATCGTGTCTTCGAAAGGTTTTTTTTATCGTGTCGAGAACTCAATACTCTTTGGAATCTGGCCGCTGATCTGTGGTACGATGTGGGGCACCGTCCTCGCGACGTGCGTTGCCTTGCCGTTGGGCCTGGTAACTGCGATTGACCTGAGCGAATATGCAAACCTGAAACTTCGGAACTTCCTCAATCCAGTTTTGGAATTGCTGGCCGGTATTCCAACCGTTGTTTATGGCTTTCTTGCTTTGACGGTCATCACGCCGTTTCTTCAGAAGATTGGAATCAATGTTGATTTCTATGATGCTTTGAGTGCCGGGATCGCGGTTGGCATTCTTTGTCTGATTACGGTGGCGTCGCTGGCTGAGGACGCGATTCGAGCTGTCCCCGCGATGTTTGCGTGAAGCAGCCTACAGACTTTGGAGAACCAAGTTCGATGTCTCATTGAAAGTCGTCGTTCCGGCGGCACTTTCAGGTATCATCTCTGCGTTCCTGCTGGCCGTTGCCCGTGCGATCGGTGAAACGATAATTTGAAGATCCCTTGCGTTGTGACTTTGAAGTAGGATGATATCGCTGCAAAATCCGATCTCTAACGTTACAAACGCGCATTGAATGGACTTGGTTTTTTGCAATAATCTTTTGCTCCCAGCATCGAGTAAACTGCAGAAGCTACATTTTACCAAACACTGAACCACGAGAACCTCCCAAGTGACAAATCGAATTGACAACAACCTGAGTCAGGCATTGCTTTTGTTTTTGATGGCCAGTTTCGCGTTTTGTACTTCAGTAGATGGCCAAGAAACCCGTTCGCCAGGTTATGTGTCGACGGCCTACCATACCAAAGAGCCATCACGGGAGTCGATCCAACAGATCAGCGACAAAATTGACTCGTTAGTCACGAAGCATCTTGCTAGTGAAGGGCTGAAGCGAAACAAGCAAACAAACAATTCCGAGTTTGTGCGCCGTGTCTATTTAGACATCATCGGTCGCATTCCCAGCTTTAAAGAAACGCAAGCATTCTTGACTTCCAAAAGCAAGTCGAAACGCGAAGACCTAATCGACGAACTTCTCGATTCTTATGGGCGTACTAGCCGGCAGTTCAACTTCTGGGCCGACTTGCTGAGAATCACATCTCAAATGGGCAACGGACTATCCGGGCAACCCTACGTCGATTTTGTCAAAGATTCGCTTGAGCGAAACCAACCTTACGATGAGTTCGTTCAAGAATTGGTGACCGCTTCGGGTGCGAATCTCGCTACCGGCAATGGCGAAGTCGGGTACTACTTGCGAGATCGGAACATGCCTGAAGACAACATGTCCAATACGATTCGTATCTTTCTCGGGACTCGTCTTGAGTGTGCTCAGTGCCATGACCACCCTTACGATGACTGGACTCAGCGACAGTATTTTGAAATGGTGGCGTTCACTGGCGGAGTAGGCTATCGCGCCGAAAAAGACAGGGCAAAAGATTATAAAAATCTAATTCGCGACGCAGACGTTCCAGAAAAGATGTACGTTAAAGTCAAGCAGTACGTCAGGTCTCTCAACATGGGAGTCAGCGGCAGTGGTTCTGGTCTGGCTCGTTTGCCAGAAAATTTCTTGGGTGACGATGGCGAAGACGGCGAAATCGTGGTGGCTCGTGAAATGTTCAATGGAGAAGCCCTAACGGATGCCAAAGTTCCTGATGTATCCAACTCAAGAAAGAGAAAGAAAAGGCGTGTTAATATCAGCCAAGGAGTTGGATCGCGAGAAATCTACGCGGCTTGGTTGACCGATCCCGACAATCCTCGGTTTGCAACGGTCATCGCGAACCGGCTTTGGAAACAAGCGATGGGGGTCGGCCTGATCGAACCCGTAGACATCATCGAAGAAGGCACCGAAGGCTCCAACCCAGAGCTGATGGAATACCTCGCTGAAACGATGGTCAAGTTAGATTTCGATATGAAGCAGTTTCAGCGAGCAATCTTCATGAGCGAAACCTACCAAGCTTCCGCTTTCACCAAAGACGTTCCCGATGCAACCAAGTATAGCTTTCAAGGCCCAGTCGTTCGCCGGATGTCAGCCGAGCAGATTTGGGATTCACTGTTAACCTTGATGGTAACCGAAACCGACGTCAGGCGGACGGACACGGGAAACGATTCAGTCACTTCCGACTTGCAGTATGAAGAAATAATGAAAAAGTCTCCTCCAGAGATCTTAAAGTACGTGGTCGGAGTTGTAGAAAAGCGTGGGAAAAGCAGAGCTTCCCAGAAAGCCTCCCAGAAAAAAAAGAAGAAAGAAATTCAGGCGATACAAGCCGAGTTTGAAAAACGGTTGAAGGCCGCTCAACAGGCAAGGAACAAGGCTGCGATCAAGAAACTGATGGCCAAACGATCTGAATTTATGGTCGAGTATCGGAAGAGCTTACCTCAGTTCGCCCGAGCGTCCGAGCTACCAACACCGGCGCCAGCCAAGCACTTCCTCCGCGAATTTGGGCAGTCTGATCGCCAGGTGATTGATAACGCTAACCTGGAGCCCTCGGTTCCTCAGGTACTGTCAATGATGAACGGCATACTAGAGAAGAATATTTGCCGTGACCCAAATAGCGTGCTCATGCAACAAGCGGTACAAGCGGGTAGCGCCCAAGAGTGCATTGAAATGGTTTTTCTAACGATGCTCAGCCGCAAACCCAATCGCAAAGAGTTAAAGGCCTGGCGTCCCGATTTTGATGCGGCCGTTAGCCGAAACCAAAGGGCAATGGTGGATGCGTTTTCTGATTTAATCTGGACGATCGCCAATTCCAACGAATTTATCTTTCAGAAGTAGTCGTAAGCGACGTAACAAAACAAGCTTTCTTTCAACAGGTTGACGATATGAGTTCCAAATTGATAAAAGACCCGTTCGCACGTCGGTCCTTCATTACCGGCGCGGCTAAAGCGATGCTGGGCATTGGTGCGATGCCGACGCTGTCGCAACTGGCAGCTGCCTCGCCCGCTGGAGCAACTCCAAAAATTGGTAACAAATTTGGCGGCACGGCCAAGGCGGTGATCTATTTGTACATGAACGGCGGCATGAGTCACTTGGACACCTTTGACACCAAACCAGGGGCGGAAACACAAGGTCCAGTTGAGTCAATCAAGACCAGCGCCGATGGAGTGATGATCAGCGAGTTTTTCCCGACACTGGCCAAGCAGATGCACAACGTGGCGATTGTGAATTCGATGAACTCGCAACAAGGAGCCCACGGCCAAGGTCGCTACTTTATGCATACGAGTTATCCTAAACGCGGCACGATTCAACATCCGGACTTAGGAGCTTGGTCATCACGGATGCTTGAGCAATCCAATCGCACGCTTCCTGCCAACGTCAAAATTGGCGGGAGCAGCTCGGGGCTTGGGGCTGGGTATTTTGAATCCGAACACTCGGCTCTACCGATCGGCGATCCAGAAGCAGGTTTGCAACACAGCCAACTATACAAAGATGTGACTGGAGGTCGATTTGCTACTCGGCTAAAAAAGCTAAACAGCATGAACACCGCGTTCACCAAGAGGTTCGATATCAAGCAAGCCCGCGCCTACGCGTCGATGTACGACGAAGCGGTATCGTTGATGAAGAGCAAGGACTTGGCGGTCTTTGATTTGACTCAAGAAAAAGACGCAGTGCGGGATCGTTACGGTCGCGGAAAGTTCGGCCAAGGCTGTCTGTTGGCTCGGCGCTTGGTCGAAAACGGCGTTAGGTTTATCGAAGTCGAGGATGGTGGCTGGGACTCACACGGCAACAATTTTGAACAAGTCGAATCAAAAGGCGCCGTACTGGATAAAGCGTTGGCTGCATTGCTGGCAGATTTAGAGGCCAGTGGTTTGCTAAAGACAACGTTAGTGGTGGTAGCGACTGAGTTTGGACGCACGCCAAAGATTTTTCCAGAACGCGAAAATGGCCGGAACCACTACCCGCAAGCGTTCACCTGTTTGCTGGCCGGCGGTGGAATCAAAGGTGGAATCAAATACGGCAAAACCGATAGCGAAGGCCGCGAGGTAATCGAAAACAAGGTTAGCGTGACGGACTTTAACGCCACGATTGCAAATTGCATGGGGATCTCTCTGACCAAGGAAGTGGTCTCGCCTTCAGGACGTCCGTTTACCGTCGCTGATGATGGGAACGTGATTTCTGGTTTACTGAGTTAGCCAATTTGGAGAGCCGCGACCGATGGTAACGTGTTACCGTGGAACCTTTTGGTATTCTATCAGCCCACCCAGTGTGTTACTCCGGATCCCGTTTATCCACCAACGCTGATCGAAAGCGGGATAACGTCCGTGATCACCGAGCCGACGGTTGATGTCATCAACCTAAAATCGGAGCGATGTAAAATTTAAAACCATCGGTAGAGTGTTGTCGCGACCAACCGACCGCAAGAGCTTTGACGGCTTCGTGTAAATCACATTGTTAGTTCGCTTCCTTTGATCGTTTGTCAGCGACAATTCGATAAATGCCATAAACGCTGATAAGCAACCAAAACAGCTCAACTAGGAATGCTGAAAGGTTAAACCTAAAGCATAGCGAGAACAGGATAAATCCTGCGCCTGCTGCATTCAGCATTTGATATGCTATGTGCTTTGGAGAAAGCCGGTCGATCTGCAATAGAAAAAAAGCAGCCAGTATCTGAATGACACCAACAACTCCAATTAATTCAAAGAATGGCAAAGTCACTCCCAGACGCGGTCTATCTACGCGAGAACTCAGTTATTACGAATACATGTAAGGAATAGATAACGAGAAACCCCAAGAAATACCAGAACACATACGCTCCACTACCCGCAAATTGCGATAGCTCAGTACTGGTGGACACCGGGGGAAGATCAGATAATCTCCTTGGGAGGAACCCATGTCAAGCAAATCAGGCCCTAAACGGCGTTCATTCACTGAAGAATTCAAACGAGATGCTGTGAGCCTTGTCGTAGTTGAAGGTTACAGTATTTCAGCAGCTGCCAAGGCTGTTAACGTCCTTCCCGGGAGTCTCCGGGAATGGCACCGCAAGTACGCGCCAGAACCTGAGCCATGCGGCGAAGACGCTTCGGTTGAAGATCTAAAGGCTGAAAACAAACGTTTACGCAAGCAGCTTCGTGAAGCAGAGATCGAGCGAGAGATATTAAAAAAGGCGACGGCGTATTTCGTGAAGGAGTCACAGTGAAATACGCCTGGATCAAAAAACATCGTGGCGAATATTCAGTCGTTCAATTGTGTCGAGCGATGCGCGTCAGCAAGAGTGGTTTCTATCGTTGGCTCAATCATGAAGCAAGCCCTCGGAGTAAACGCACTGCCTTGATCTATGCCTCAGTGGTAGAGGTTTACCAGCGATCAAACTCAATTTACGGGAGCTACAAGATCGCCAAGGAACTCAAGAAGCAAGATCACCTTGAAACCGCATGCCGTAACACCGTTGCCGCAGCAATGAAAGCTTTAGGCTTAAAAAGCCGCACCTCGAGGGACTTCAAGCCAATGACAACGATCAGTAATCCAGAGAAGAAACCTGCCAAGAACATTCTTGCTCAAGACTTCAAAGCCGAGAGGCCGAATCAAAAGTGGGTGGCTGATATTACCTACCTACCAACACTGACCGGATGGGTTTATCTCGCGGTTGTGATTGATTTGTTTAGTCGTAAAGTTGTCGGTTGGAGTTTGGGCAACAGCTTGGCCACACCGCTTGTCAGCGAGGCGCTTCGCGACAGTCGGATCCACGAAGGAATGTTTTGGGAGCACTCGCAATGAAAAAAACGATGCACAATCCCGCCAAAGAGACTTGAAATCGCCAACGCAACCAACGCAAAGAAACAAACGACCTAAGGAAATACAAACAAGCGAAAAACAAAAACCCAACATTGGGGCGCGAAGTGTGCGTACCTACAATTAGGAAGCTCTTTTTAGATTGACAGAATGTTTCAGGAACGCATTGTTATCCAGATCCACCGCCCAGCCTTTTCGCAATCCATTGTTCTCCCCGCCTCTGGTGAACACAGCAATAACTGTAAGTTCTGATGGCGACTCCACTCTGTAGAAGATCGAAAATGGAAATCGACGGCAGATTTTCCTGGGGTAGCCGTGCTTTTGAGAGTGTGACCCACCGTTGATCTCGAGAGATCTGATCTCGGCCTTAAGGCTCTCTCTAAACTCCGAACCAAGTCCAGGTTCCTGATTCTCGTAAAACCAATAGCCATCGGCCAAATCAAATTCAGCCTCCTCGGATATTCGAACTTTCATAGCCCTAGCTGATCAAACCGTTTCTCAGCCTCACCCCAATCAGAAGCGGAGGTTTCGCCTGAATCAAGTCGTTCGGCTCGTCTCTTCAGTTCGTCCCCTTGCCAATCGGGAGAGGGAATAGCGTCCGAATCTTCAGATAAGCTGTCCCAAATGAGCGAGATAGCTCGAAGTTTCTCAGAGACGGACATTTCGTTTATAGGGATATTCATTTTGTGCTCCTGTGTCGTGTCTCTCCATTGTAGTGCGAAACGCAAAAGACGCAATTGAATCTTAACGGACCTAGGATCTGGAAAACGTCCGCGATAACCGAGCCGCGGGTGATGTTGAATTTGTCGGAGCGGATACAATAGCGAAGCTATCCGCGGAGACCTCAGAGGGCCGGGCCCCAGCGGCTTCGTGTTCATCG